>NZ_JAAKPX010000020.1:0-95042 GCF_049172135.1 Aeromonas sp. 603079
TGGTGGAGCTACGCGGGATCGAACCGCGGACCTCTTGCATGCCATGCAAGCGCTCTCCCAGCTGAGCTATAACCCCAACTCACCTCGGTGCTGACGAAGTTATCTCCGGCAACGGAGGCGCATGATAGGCATCACCCGCTTTGCTGTCAACCCTAAAATAACCGCGACTGATTCGTTTAGTCAAAATTGCAGCAGTTCGCTGTTTTTACCAGCAAGGCACGTGCTATCTCTCTGTTTTATGTCACAAATTGGCTCAAGCACCTATAAAGGAGAGGCCGTGCAGCGAGCCTCTTTCCCCTTGCAACGCCCCCGCTCTCAGACCTCTCTATGGTGGCTGGTAATCAGCTTCTCCCCCGTCACCTCGGGAAAGCCTTTCCATAAAGGGCATTGCATTTGAAAACCCTTTCCATGATTTTTGTAAATTTACAACATAGAAAGTTGATCTGGCTCACAAATGACCATAGGATCAAACCGTGACCTAGGTCACATACCATAACCATAAATGACAGAGCGATGAGGTAAACCATGTTTGAGAATCTGGCAGTCCTGTTCCACCTGCGCGGTGCAACCACCAAGAACGGCGTTGTAGAGAAAGATGCCTATGCCCCCTCCACCCGTGAATACTACTTCCGCTACGGCAAATAATTGCTGAAAGCCTTTCACGGAAAATGTAATAAAACAACAACACACATCATCACACAGCCCTTTCGAGGCGCTGTCCTGTCCGGGCCAGATGTTCCACGGCCAAACCTGAACTCCACCAAACAAGAATGGGGCCCGCAGGCCCCATCTTTTATTGCATCGGCTCATTGCAGGATCTCGGCCTGATCCAGGTATGACACCATGAAATCCCCTTGCCGGGAGCGCTGGCTTGGATAACACCAGCATCCGGGAAGCTGGCTATGATGCTTGCCATCCTTGTTCAACAGCCAAATGCCGTCGATTAGGTACTGCATGAAGGGACAGCATGACGACGGACAGAGATTTAAAAAGAGCAAGCGAAGTTGAGCAAGCCCTCATCCTGGCGATACCGACCCGCTGGCCTGTCTCGCCAACAGCGGGATGCTCGCCTCTTGGGCAACCTGAAAATATTCGGCCGCAGACTTTCCAGCAGTGTAATTACAACAGCGGAAAGGTTACCACGAATCAGGTTCACACCTTATCAGAGAGCAGTGCAGCCATCACTTGGGGAGAGCCTTCATGCCGGCACCACAAGTCGGCCTGACCGGATACAAGACAGAGCAGAAAAAGAGGGATTGGCAGAGCAACCAATGTTCAGCGCCGCGGGTTGCAAAAGCGGGGCATGACCAGCATGCCCCGCCACAACTCAAGCCTTATTTACAGCTGGCGGCCCCCACATCCTGCCAGACGTCGTGTTTGCCGGGCTCGTTGCCCTTGGTCCAGTATTGCGCTTTCCATTGACGGCCATTATGGGTGGTGATCTCGCCACCGTTGTAAGCTACATTGGCATCCCAACCCAGTTGCACCTTGCTCACCAGCAACCACTGATCCGCGGTACGGCTCGGTTCGTTGCCCTGAGTCCAGTACTTGGCCTGCCACACCAGCTGGTTGTGGCTCACCTTGTCACCGCCGTTGTAGACCTTGCTCGCCTGCCAGGCAGGCCAGTTGGCGGCATCCGGATCAGTGGCCGAGCAACCGCCACCACCGCTGACCGGCTTGACCGTCAGACGGGTGGCGGCACTGGCATCCAGCGCGCCGTCGGAGACGGTGAGGCTCAGGTCATAGGCGGTATCGCTGGTAACGTTCGGACCGGTGACCACCAGGGTGGCACTGTTCTGACCGCTGGCGGTGAGGCCGGCCGGTACCGTCCACTGATAGGTGAGCGGATCACCGTTCGGGTCAGATGCGGTCGCCTTGAGGGTCACCTGCTTGCCGGATTCCACGGAAGCGGTAGCCGGCAGGCTAACCAGTGGCGGCAGGTTGGGCTGCGGCGCCTTGTTGGTGACCACCACCTGATCGCGGGCGGTGAGGTTGTGGTCGTCGGTCACTGCCAGCTCGAACACCAGATTGATGTCGGCGGTCACCGCATCGAGTACAACCCGGGCCTTGGCCTGAGTGGCATCCAGCAAGGTGGCCTGCGGGCCGGAGACCTGCTTCCAGCTATAGGTGAGGGCGCCATTTTCCGGGTCGTGGGACGCGGAGCCGTTCAGCGTCACCTCGGTCGGGCCGGTGACACTCAGATCGCTGCCCGCGTTGGCCACCGGCGGCTTGTTGGCTGGCGGAGTGGTTCCCTCGCCGTGACCCAGACCCTCGTGCATGGCATTGAGGATGTCGCCGTTGTCGGCATCAATCTCCCAGGAGAAGAGGCCACCCAGCTTGTTGGCCAGCACATACTGCCCCTTGGCCTTGACCGAGCGGTCGTTGTCATAGGTGATGAGATCGCCGGTCGAAGCCTTGAACAGATAGGGAGCCTCGGCCACCTCGTCGTAGCTCTTCTCCCAGCCACTGCCCATACGGTTGTTGACGATGTCGCGGTAATCGACCACGCCATCCTCCCAGGTGCCTTTCACCTTGCCGGTCGCCTTGCCGGTGAAGGGGTTGTTGCCCTGATAGCCGCTCACGCCAGTCCAGCCACGGCCATACATGGCGGCACCAACCACCAGCTTGCCGGGGTCAACCCCCTGCGCCAGCATCAGGTTGACCGCCTTGTCGGTGGTGTACTTGGTGTTGGGATCCCAGCTCGCCGCGTAGAGGTTGGTCTGGTGACCCAGCTCGGTATTGCTCCATGCGCCGTTGTAGTCGTAGGTCATCATAAAGATGTGGCTCATGTACTGCTGGGCCGCGCGGTAATCGACATCTTCAATCTTGTCGTAACCGGCGCCGACAGCGGAGGTGAGCTCATACTTGCGACCAGTCTGCGACTCCAGCTCATCGAGCATGGCGCGCAGCTCCTTCATCAGGGTCACATAGGTTGCGCCATCGCTCGGGCTGCCCAGTTTCGGGTTGGCGCCCTGTCCACCCGGATATTCCCAGTCGATATCAACGCCATCGAAGAATTTCCAGGTCTGCAGGAACTCTTTGACTGAGGCGACGAAGGTATCGCGCTTGCTCTTGTCGCCGAGGAAGTAGAAGGGGTCGGAGAGGGTCCAGCCGCCGACGGAGGGGAGGATCTTGAGGTCAGGGTAAGCCTGTTTGAGCGCCATCAGGGCACCGAAGTTACCCTTGTAAGGCTCGTCATAGGCAGTCAGGCCACTTTGCGGCATCTGAACGGCGGCCCAAGGATCGTGGATCGCAACCTTGAAGTCGGCACGACCGGCACACGCACGTTGCAACGCCTGGAAGCTCCCTTCGATCTCCTTGAGGCTATCGTTGAGGCCATCCCCGCCACAGATGGGGGTGAAACCATAGAGGATATGGGTCAGGTTCTGGGCCGGGATCTTGTCCACTGTGAACTTGCGACCATAGACGCCCCACTCCACGTAGTAGGTACCGACCACCTTGCCGGACTTGTTGGCGTAGGGCTTGTTGTTCTCCTGCAACGCGGCCTTTAGCGGCGCTAGGTGGCTGCCATCGGTATCGGCGACCACGATCTCCTTGGCATCAGAGAGAGTACAGCCATCGGCATTGCAGAGGGCCACCTGCATCTGGTAGCGCCCACCTTTGTTCACCTTGAATTTGGCCGTGCCTGCAGCAGCAGAGGGGCCAGACCACACCGCCTTGCCATCAAGCAGTACCTTGGCAGTCTGGCCGACGTCACCGCTCCAGAGGTTCCAGCTCACCTCCACATCGGCGGCATCCTTGACCTTGACCAGATTGTTGTAGGAGGTTGCCGCCTGATCCACTTCAACAATGGCGAACTTGATGGGACCCCAGCCGATGGTGGGCTTGCCCGGCGCAGCCGCATAAACGGCAGATGAGGCAAGCAGGGAGCCGACCATCATGGCCAGCGATGCGGGTTTTGGACTTAGCATATTGTTTTCCTTTACGTTATGGACAAACGAAAGGGCAACACAACACGACAGGCAACACAAACACGACTACCCCTTGGCAAAGGCAGCCAGCATAACACTGTGGTGGCCCCGCTATCCCAGCTCAACAACGCCTTTAGACCGGAGGCTTTGCGTCCCGACTTTTCAATCGGTTTGCCCTTGTCACAACTTTATTTTCGGCGATAACTAATCGCGAATTAACTCTATGGCAATTTATATAACTAAGCAAACAAGACCATTCCAAACCCGCTACTGACCGTACCTGACGCTGAGCCATGGCCTCATGATTCATCTTTAAAATACAAGGGAGCATTGGCCATTATTAATAGCTACCCAACTGATTAAGCTAAAAATTTCACTAAAACAAAATAAAGCGACAAAAGCTCAACACCTGTGGCACAACACAACAAGAGGTAGCCATACCTCACGGCAACAAGTGAATTAAAAGTCAATTTATTGCATACCAGTATCTTCCTCCCCCCACCCCTTCTTATTCAGACACCACAAACTTGTTTATCTGCCCCCCAGAGCACAAACGTACAATCCGGCCAGAATGTAAGCAACTGGATAAACAGACATACGCAGTTGTTTATTTTTATTGGCATTTTTA
Organism: Aeromonas sp. 603079; assembly: GCF_049172135.1. Lineage (NCBI taxonomy): Bacteria > Pseudomonadati > Pseudomonadota > Gammaproteobacteria > Aeromonadales > Aeromonadaceae > Aeromonas > Aeromonas sp. 603079. Next base: position 4,561 of record NZ_JAAKPX010000020.1, read on the forward strand.
TATAATGCCCGCACGTCCCAGTGGCACAGCTGGATAGCGCGCGCCCCTCCTAAGGGCGAGGTCGCAGGTTCGAATCCTGCCTGGGACGCCACCCATCATCCCCTTTTCGCATTCACTCATCTCTTTGGCGATTCGTTCGACGTCCAGCAGCACTCTGCTTGCACCATCAAAATTCTCACCAAGTCACAAGTAATTGTATTCACGCGGCATTCGGCATCTCTCCTCTCTCTGATAGACTGCTTTTTTTGGCTGAGCCCTACGGCAAAGCCAGCAGCTTCATCTTGCAAAGGAGTGTTGGATGTCCGGATGTTCCTGGTGGGATAGATCCACCGGTTTTGCACTGCTGACCATTGTGCTGTGGGCCTCACTGGCGGCGCTGACGTCACGGGTCACCAGCGTGTCACCACTGGTGCTGGTCGGGCTGGTGCTGTTTTTCTGCGGGGTCGGGGCCTTGCCGTTTTGGCGCCAATGGCGCGCTCGTCCTATTACCTGGCTGGTGACGGTTACGGCATTGCTGCTCTACCATCTGCTGCTCTTTATGAGTTTTCGCCATGCCCCGGTGCTGGAGGCCAACCTCATCAACTACCTCTGGCCGCTCTGCATCATTCTGTTCACCCCGCTGTTGTTGCCCGGCCATCCACTCCATGCCCGTCATCTGCTGGCTGGCGCCTTTGGTCTGGCGGGCTCCATGCTGGTGATGGTCAATGGCGAGCTGCAACTGCAACAGACCTATCTGCCGGGATACCTGTTGGCGCTCGGTGCAGCTGTCGTCTGGGGGGCCTATTCGGTGCTGTCACGCCGTCTGCCACCGGCACCTGCCGTGGTCACTGCGGCAGCCTGCCTGCCCGCTGGTTTGCTGGCTCTGCTGCTCGCCCGTCTGCTGGAGGGGCCCCTGCCGCTCGCGCAGATCCCCACCAGTGACTGGTGGCTGATCATCGGGCTGGCGCTGGGCCCCATGGGGGCGGCCTTTGTGACCTGGTATCTGGCACTGCGAGACGGCGATCCACGCCGGATCGGTGCCCTTGCCTACCTGACACCGCTGCTGAGTACTTTGCTGTTAGTGGCATTGAACGGAGAAGAGCTGACCTCGCGCCATCTGCTGGCCGGTGCACTTATCATGGGAGGCGCCCTGCTCGGTATGCTGGGCCAACGCAACAGAGCTCAGGCATCCCCAGCCAGTTAAGTCGGTAAAATAGGGCCACCTGACCATGCTGTCATAAAAACGCCATCATCCCTGTTTAGGCTCGGGCCACGCTCCCCCATGGTCTGTGCTGACAGGAATTACCCCGTGAAAATCGCCCATTACGCCACCCTATCCTCCCTTGTTTTGTTACTGGTTGCGGGAGGACAGGCGCTGGCCCTCTACCACGGCTGGCAACAGCTTGCCCATGCCAATCAGGCCCAGCATCAGCACGAGACGCTGCAACAACTGGTGACGGTGACCCTGCAAAACAGCCTGCGTGACTACCTCAACAGCGGCGATCCACAGCAACTGACCGCGGCAGAGAAGATCCGCCAGCAAGCGCTCTCCTCGCTGGCCGCTCAGGATGATGCCGTGGCGGCCCCGCTCAGACAGCAACTCAAACAGATGGCGCAGCGCATCGCGCACGACTATCAGGCCGCAGGCAAGCTCTCGGGCAACAGCCAACTGCTGCTGCAAAATGCGGAGAGTGAGCTGGGCAGCCAGGCTATGGCGCTGATCCGCTATGGGGAGCAAGGTGCCAGCACGGAACAATCTGCCGCAGCACAGCAATATCGCCGCGGTGCAACCGAGATCCTGGCGGGCCTGCCGCGCCTCGCCCATTTGCGCCAAAGCTATATGGAACAGGGCAATGAGAAGCTGCTCGAAGGGATCCGCTTCGAGCTGGAGGCACTGCAAAAACAGGCCCAAGCGCTGCAAGCCTTGCCGCTGCTCGGCCTGTATGAAGAGGTGCCCGCCGATGAGTTCACCCTGGGGGAGCCGGTACGCAAGGAGCTGGGAGATCAACCGCGCAGCGAATTACGCTCGCTGCTGGGCCGCTATCCGCAGGAGCTGGCCAACAGCCGCACGGCGCTACAACAGCAACAGGCTGGCCGCCAGACCGTGCAGCAAGACATCATGGCCATGTTGCAAGCGACCAGACAGATGGGGGAACAACTTGCCCACGAGCGGCAAGCCGTCAATCAGGAGCTGGCCACCATCCTCGGCACGCTGGCGCTCTGTCTGGTGGTAGTCGCCCTGCTGTTTGCACTGGTGCAACGACGCTGGCTGCTCGCTCCCTTGTTGCGACTGCGCGGAGCCTTTCTGCAGCTCGATCAGACTGGGCAGGCCGAGCCGTTATCTGCCGGGCGTGATCGCAACGAGCTGGCCGATATCGTTGCCAGCTACAATCGGCTGATCGGTCGCCTGCAGCAGGATCAACAACAGAAAGAGGGGCAGCTGTCTGCGGTATCCCTCAGTCTGAAAGGAATGGTCAGCCAGGTTGACGAGATCCACCACAGCACCCGCACCACCGAGCTGGTAGTCGACGAGAGCGGTCAGATGATGGATGAGCTGAACCAGCTGGCCGGAGAGGTCCATCAGGTCGCCGCCGACATCGCCCGGCATGCCCACCATAACGAACAGGCGATGAGCCAGAGCGAAGATCTGGTGGGCAGCATGCTGCACGCTACTCGTCAGACCGGGCTGGCAATTGACGAGAGCGATGAGGCGCTGGAAGCCCTCACCCGCTCGGTTGCCGATGTGACGGACATTGTCGATGTCATCAGTCATATCGCCCAGCAGACCAACTTGCTGGCCCTCAACGCCGCCATCGAAGCGGCCCGTGCAGGGGAACAGGGGCGCGGCTTTGCCGTGGTCGCCGATGAGGTGCGCCACCTCTCGGCCAATACCCAGCAATCCCTCAACCAGATCACCGAGATTCTGCGGCGTCTGACCCAATCTGGTGAACAGCTTGGCACCGTGCTGAACCGGATCACCAGCGAGTCAAGCCGCCAACGGGCACAAGCCGAGCAGTTGCGCCAGACCACCCAGGCGGTGCGGGAGATCGCCCGCAACACCGCAGTGATCGCCCTGCAGGGCGCCGACAATGCCAAAAGTCAGGAGCACAAGCTGGCCAGTTTTGCCGATTTGATCGCCCGTATTCGTCAGCAGGCCTGTCAGGTAAGCCAACTCTCGGTGCAGGTCTCGTCCCATATCCACCATCAGGCGCAACAGATCCCCCGCATCCTCGGCCAGCAAGGCTGACCCTATTCGCCCCACATCCCCACCAATTCACTTTCCCTCGACCAGAGGGAAAGTTTTTTTGTAGCACAAAATTATATGTTGCCTGCAGGTTAACAGCTTCCCTTCCCCCGTATCTGATGAAAACCCGCACCGGCGCTGGCCACACCTCCAAGAAAACGCTCTCATTACCGTGATACCGGCCATGAGGCTGTTTACGACCTTGCCCATGATTATTTGCACTCGGTCATACTTTTGAAACGTTGAGGGAACTTTTCATTGATATTTCGCACCGCGAACGTACTCTTGGAGTTGTCCGATAGCCAAGAATCGGAACAAAAAAAACAACATGTGATGATCAGGACTGCCAACTACAGATGTGCCAAGACATCCGGGTTTGCAGATAACCAAGAGAAGATTTTTTGCCCTTCGGGGTTTTGATTGCAATGCCAATACCGAGCGGTAGGCCCGATGCCAGCTGCCGGAAAAAAGCTAAGTCCATAAAATCAGGAGCAATAAAAATGGAAAAAGTGATCTTCAAGCGCGCCGCTTTGAGTGCCGCTGTGGTAGCCGCTCTGGTCGCCCCCGGCATGGCGTTGGCAGCCCAGGATATGATGAGCCCGGAATATGGCCAGTCCTATGAAACCTTCGTAAAAGACTCCAAACTGACCGGTGGCCTGTTCTACTTCCAGCGTGATCGTCAGCGCATCGATGGTGACCCGACTGCCGCCAAGAAAGAAGGCAAGTACCAGTCCAACCTGAGCCATTCCACCGTCCAGGCAGCTCTCAACTTCAACTCCGGTTATGCCTGGGACACTGTTGGTCTGGATCTGGGCGGCTTCGGTGCCTATGACCTGGCCGTTACCGAAAACCATCCGGTCAACCAGGAGAACGAATTCTCCTTCGCAGGCAACTCCTGGGGCAACAACTACAAAGATGGCTCTCCCGAGGGTGGCTTCAGCCTCTCCAACGCAGCTCTGAAGCTGAAATTCCTGGACGGCGGTGTGACTGCCAAGGGTGGTTACACCCAGCTGTATGTCCCTGGCCAAATCGGTGTTAACTGGTCCTATCAGCCGGGCACCTATCGTGGTGGTCAAGTCGAAGGCAACTTTGGCGGTCTCTACCTGACCTACGCCATCGCTGACGAGTACAAGGCCCCCTGGTACAAAGAGACTCAGGTCTTCTCTCGCGCCAAAGCGTGGATGGATCCGTTCGCTGATGAAAACGTCATCGACTATATCCACGGTATCGCGGCTCGTTACACCTTTGAAAATGGCACTGCCGTGACCGGTTCTTTCGGTCAGTCCGAAGGCTACATGGACAGCTACCACTTCAAACTGGCTCACAAGTTTGACGTACTGGGCGGCCTCGCCACCAGCTACCAGTTCTACGGTTCCGAGACCGAGACCTACACCAAGGGCGGCTCCCAGATTGAAACTTACGACGGCCTGGCATGGCAACAAGCACTGACCGCTGCCTGGAACTACGCCCAATACGGCTTCCGTCTGGAAGGTCTGTGGACCAAGGCTGAAGGTGCGGAAGGCAACTACCTGCCCCGTCTGACCCGTGGCTACGCCAACTCCCAGGGCGCCAACGAAATTTGGTGGGATTCCCGCTCTGACTGGAACGCCAACAACGAAAAAGCACTGTTCTTCGGCGTGACCCGTTCTCTGGATGATCTGGTTGGTGCGCCGGGCTGGGCTGTCGGTGTATCCGGCGCCTACGGTTGGGATATCGAAAATGGCCAAGGCAAGAAAGCAGCCAACGGCGAGGATACCGAGTGGGCCGTCAACTTCGATGTCAGCTATACCGTGCAGGATGGCAAGCTGAAAGGCACCCTGTTCAAACTGCACTACACCGACTACAACAACGACATCAGCCAGGGCGGCGGTTGGACCGATTACCCCAACATCTTCGCCTCCGAGCACGACGTCAAGTTCCACATCATCATGCCGCTTACCTTCATGTAATCAGGCAATACGATGTCAGCAAACCGGGCCACTTGGCCCGGTTTTCTTTTTGCCGGTTGGCAGGCTAACATGCGAGCCGGATAAGGGTTTTATCCACTCACCAGCACGCTTTTGTCAGCAGTCACAAGGACGCCATCATGCCCCGTTTTGTTTTGATCACCGGTTGTTCCAGCGGTATTGGCCTCGCCGCCGCACAGGCGCTCGGGCAGCACGGTTTTACCGTGATTGCCTCGGCGCGCAAGGCGGAAGATGTGGCCCGCTTGCAGCAACAGGGATTGCTGGCGGTACAGCTGGATCTGGCTGACCCCGCCTCCATCGAGCTGGGTGCCAGTGCGGCGCTCCATCTGGCAGGCGGGCGCCTCTATGGCCTGTTCAACAACGGCGCTTATGGCCAACCTGGGGCGCTGGAAGATCTGCCCACCGAGGCGCTCAGGGAACAATTCAATACCAACCTGTTTGGCTGGCACCATCTGATCCGTCAGGTGCTACCGCCGATGCTGGAGGCCAAAGAGGGGCGGATAGTGCAGAACAGCTCGGTTCTGGGGCTGGTTGCCATGAAGTATCGCGGCGCCTATAACGCCAGCAAATTTGCACTGGAAGGTTATAGCGACACTCTGCGCCTCGAACTGGCGGGTAGCGGGGTACATATCAGCCTGATTGAACCAGGCCCCATCGATACCCGTTTTCGTGCCAATGCCCGCAGCGCCTTCTTGCGGCACATCGATCCGGCCCAGAGCCGTCATCAGTCGGCCTACCGCCAGACCCTGACGCGGCTGGAAAAAGAGGGAGCAACCAGCGGCTTTACCCTCTCCAGCGAAGCCTGCATCCCGCCGCTGCTCCATGCGCTGACCCACGCCCATCCCAAGGCACGCTATCCAGTGACCACTCCGACCCGGCTGTTTGCCTTCTTGCGACGGGTATTGCCCACTCGCTGGCTCGATATACTGCTGGCCAAATCGGCCTGATCCCGTGATTGGCGACAAGCATCCTGCCGCCCAAGTGGTGTTAGCCGGGTAGCGGCGTCCCCCGTCCCGCCAACCTGGTTTGTCCCTCTCTTCAATAGTGCTCGCCATTGCTGTAGTAGGCACTCTTGACCAGAGGGATCACCTGCACCACCACATAGGTCTGCTCCCCCAGCACCCGTTTCAAATGGCGCGTGATAAGGCGCGCGGCAGCGTCCTGCATCTCCTGCGGCCGTTCGAACCAGTGCAACTCGACAAACGGAAATCCCGCCTCTGGCTCGCCGTTGCGTATCCAGCAGCTATCAATCCGCTCCATGGTGACAAACTCCGGCTTGCCGCCGGTCAGCTCGCAAAGGTCGGCCAGCAGCGGGCCGCTCACCTGTTGCAGGGTATCGAGCGTCACGGCGCGAAAACGAAGATGGGGCATGGCAAACCTCTTGGTTATCTGAAATGAGGACTTATCATAGGGGTTATTGTCAGCAAGAGAAGTCACCCGGCGCATATTAAGGATCCCCATGAGATTTCATCGCACCCTCTTTGCCTTCCTGCTCTGCCTGCTGCTACCGCTGCACGCCTTTGCCGATCCCGCCTTCTATCGGGTGAGCAAGGGCAACCAGCAACACTGGTTGCTGGGCTCCATCCATGCGGGCAAACCAGCCCTCTATCCGCTGCCCGAGCCAGTGGAGCGTGCCTGGCTGCAGAGTCGCGCACTGGTGATGGAGGTGGACATGAACAGCATCACGCCGGATCAGTGGCAACAGACCGGCTCCCTCACCCGACTGGTGGATGGCAAACCGCTCAAGGATCATCTGCCTGCCGAGCTCTATCAACGCACCCTGATGGCAGGTGCCCGCTATGGCATCGACGAGGCTACCCTCGCCACCCTGCGCCCCTGGTTTGCCGCCATTACCCTGACTCAGGCCGCCATGGCCCGCTCCGACTTCAAGAGTGAACTCGGGATAGACCAGCACTTTGCCGTCCGGGCCGCCAAAGAGGGCAAACCGGTAGTAGGTTTTGAAACCCTGCTGGAGCAGCTCGGTTATCTGGCCAGCGTGGGTGACAACCAGACCCTGATGCTCGCCAGCACCCTGGATGAGCTACCGATGCTGGAGAGTGGTTTCGCCGCCGTGATGAAGGCGTGGCAGCAGGGGGATGAGGCGACGCTGATCAATCTGCTCAAGGAGGAGATGGCCCCGCCCGCTCTGCAGAGCTGGATGGAGCAGACCCTGCTGGCCGAGCGCAACCATAACTGGCTAAAAAAATGGTCTACCCTGCCCAACGAGAGCTTTATCGTGGTAGGGGCCCTGCACCTTTACGGCGAGCAGGGGTTGCTGGCGTTGCTGGAGCAGCAAGGGTGGCGCATTACCCCGCTCACCACACCGGGCCCTGTGCAGGCTCGGTAGCAAGGAGTCCAGTGAGAACGATCACAGAACGCACTGGTTATTAAACAACCTGCAAGGGAGTTGATCGGGATCATCCCGGACAGGGCAAAGAGGTATTTATCATGCCTGTCATCAACCGGGTGACAGGAGCAATAAAATGGACTTTTGGCTGGACCTGATGTTTGGCAACAGCGTGGGATTGATGTCGATGCTGGTGATTATCGGCACCTTCTTGCTCATCAGCTCTTACGCGGCCTACTTCATCTACAAGGTGATGCACTCGCAACCGCCTCATTCACAGCAACCCCATTCTCAACAACCCAAAGAGGGCAAATAATCCTCTGACCACAGGCGGCAGTTCACACTGACCGCCTGTGCTGTTTTATGGTTCGCGACTGTGATTCCCGGGCCAGGCTGCACCAGCGTCCATGCTGGGCGCCCCTTATCCCCTCCCCCTTTCCCCGTTTTCTGTGCCGGTTGCGGCCGTTATAATGGCCCCCACTTTTTCTTATGGGGAGCCTGCCGTGTCTCATAACGACGAACTCTCGCTATTTATGAATGAAGTGGCCGACGTGCGGCCCATTCGCAGCGACAACATCCATCCCCATGCGGCCAAATCCGCCCCGACCGAGGCGCAGCTCGCTCGCCGCCAGGCTGCCACTGCCGAACAACTCGCCCTCGACCACCTCACCATGGAGGCCATCGAGATGCTAGATCCGCACGAAATCGTCGGCTTCAAGCGTGATGGGGTGCAGGAGGGGGTCTACAAGAAGCTGCGGCTCGGCAAATACGAGCTGCAGGCGAGCCTGGACTTGCACCAGAAAACCCTCAACGAAGCGCGCCAGACGCTGGTGCAGTTCATTGCGGATTGTGAAGTCCGGGATATCCGCTGCCTGCTGATCCTGCACGGCAAGGGGGAGCGCAGCACCCCGCGTGCCCTGCTGAAAAGCTATGTGAGCGCCTGGTTGCCGCAACTGCCCGCCGTCATGGCGATCCACAGTGCCGAGCGTCGCCACGGCGGCAGCGGTGCCCTCTATGTGCTGCTGCGCAAAAGCGAACGCAAAAAAGTGGAAAACCGCGAGCGGCACCAGAAGCGGCTCGGCTAATCCGCGTTTCGCCCCACGCCTTTGGCCCGCCTGCATGAAGGTGGTCAACTATCCAGCGGCGGTGTTAGCATCGAACGGCCCCGAGCATGCCAGGTACGGGGTGTATACCATCAGGGACGATAACAAGGACAATCCCATGTCATATCAAAAGCTTGAACAACATCAGCAGCAGATCCACCGCTTTAGCCACCTCGCCGCCATCTGCGGCTGGGATCAGGCGGCCATGATGCCGGAAGGGGGCAATGATGCCCGCGCCGAAGCGATGGCCGAACTCGGTCTGCTGATCCACCAGAAGCGCACCGCTCCCGAGCTGGGCGACTGGATTGCCAAGGCCGAGAGTGAGCCGCTGGATGAAGTGCAACGGGCCAACCTCGGCGAGATCAAGCGCCAGTGGCAAGATGCCAGCCTGCTGCCCGGTGAGCTGGTCGAAGCGCTGTCGCTCGCTGGCAGCAAGTGCGAGCACGCCTGGCGCAGCCAGCGCAAGAACAACGACTGGGCCGGTTTTGCCCCCAATCTCGAGGAGGTGGTGAAACTCTCCCGTGAAGTAGCGCAACTGCGGGCCGATGCGCTTGACGTGCGCCCCTACGACGCCATGCTGGCCCTCTATGAGCCGGGCATGACCAGCGCACGGCTCGATCAGATCTTCGGCGATCTCGCCAACTGGCTGCCGGCTCTTATCCAGACCGTGAGTGAACAGCAGAAGGGCGATGCCCTGCTGCTGCCGCAAGGCCCCTTCCCCATCCCGACCCAGCAGGCACTCGGTCAGGAGGTGATGGGACTGCTCGGCTTTGATTTCGCCCACGGTCGCCTCGATGTGAGCAGTCACCCCTTCTGCGGCGGCGTGCCGACCGACGTGCGGATCACTACCCGCTATAACGAGCAGGAGTTTGTCTCCAGCCTGATGGGCATAGTGCACGAGACCGGTCACGCCCGTTATGAGCAGGGGCTGCCGCGCCATCTGCTGGGTCAGCCGGTGGCCGAAGCGCGCTCCATGGCGATCCACGAGAGCCAGAGCCTGTTTTGCGAGATGCAGCTGGGGCATCATCCGGCCTTCCTCGCGCTGCTGGCGCCACGCATTCGTCACCACTTCGGCGAGCAGGCGGCGTTTGCGCCGGACAATCTGGCCAAGCTCTACAGCAGGGTCGAGCCGGGCTTTATCCGGGTCGATGCGGACGAGGTGACCTATCCGGCCCACGTTATCCTGCGCTACGAGCTGGAGCGCGATCTGGTGGAAGGGAAGATCGAGGTGGCCGATATCCCCGAGCTGTGGGACGCCAAGATGCAGCAGTGGCTGGGGCTCTCCACCAAGGGCAACTACCGCAATGGCTGCATGCAAGATATTCACTGGACCGACGGCTCGTTCGGCTACTTCCCGAGTTACACCCTGGGCGCCATGTATGCCGCCCAGCTGCGTTTTGCCCTCGAAAAAGAGCTGGGCAGCATGGGTGAAGTGATCGCAGCGGGCCGCCTGCCGGAGATCTTCGGCTGGCTCGGACGCAACATCTGGTCACAGGGGAGCCTGCACAGCACCGACGAGCTGGTGCGCCGCGCCACCGGTGAAGCGCTCAACCCGCACTGGCTGCGCCAGCATCTGGAACAGCGCTACCTGAAGTAATGAGCGCAGTAAGCTAACAGCAGAATGGGGCCCTTTTTAGTTGACCACTACAGGGCCCCGTTTTTATGGCGGTTCATTTTTATGGCGGTGCATGGCACAGCACGCCACCACCATGCTGTAAAAAGAGAGGGTTCAGAGGGGGTCCGGGGCACCCAGCAACTCGCGCAGTTGCAGGATATTGCCCTCCGGGTCGAAGGCGTTGCGCACCACAAAGCCGGGCCCTGTCCACTGCTGTGGCAGCAAACCGCCGCCGAGATCCGCCGCCTTCGCTTCCGCCCAGGCGAGGCTGGAGACGGTGAAGAACAGCTTGATGGCCCCCTCTTCCCGCAGTTCCGGCGGCCGCTTGATAACGACTTGCCCGGTATAGGGCGCAGGAATGGCGTGGATCAGCAGTTGGATATCGCTGTTTTCCAACACCACCAGCTGCTCATCCTGACTGCAGACCACCATCTGCAGCAATGTACGATAAAAGTGGATCAGCAGGCCCGGATCCTTGGCATAGATCAGGGCACCGGCGCGAGCGGGTCCTGGCATGGAGCTCTCCTCAACAGTGAACGGCTGGGTGGACAGATCTCCACCTTCTCACAGTTGCGTGCCCCGTTCGATCCTTTTTAGCGGCTCGCCAGCCTCACTGCACAAAGTGCCACTGCCGCAGCGCCAGTGTCGGCGGCGGCCCCTGATCGTCGCCCATATCCGCCATGCCCAGCGCCTCGTCATAGTGCACCCCGCCCGCACCGCTCTCGGTCAAGTGTTTTGCACGCACCGCCCCGTACAGACCGCCACTTCCGCTGATCTTCATCTCGGTCAGCGGGGCATAGAGAGCAGCATAGAGCGGCGTATTGCCCGACAGCTTGACCCCATCCTTGCCGCTATACGCGGAATAGATGGAGATAGCGGGCGTACCGCCAGCGGTCAGCCCCTGTTTGGCTGCCGTCACCTCGGCACCGGCCCCGAGATCGACCTTGCCGCTGACGATCAGGGTCAGGCTGCTCCCCTCGCTCACCGTCAACTGGTTGCTGCCTGTCATGGTGAAATCCTTGTCGATCAGCAGCACCACATCCCCCTTGATGGTGAGCTTGGCATCGGCCCCCATATTGAGGCTGTCGAGCTTGTAAATAGTCTGTTCCTTGCCAAACAGCTCCCCTTTGCCGGGGAACGGTAGCCCGGGCTTGTGCTGGTTGCTGCTGGTTACCGAGCCGGTGGAGGGATCCGTGGTCAGCACCATCTGCTGGGTGGCCCCGAGCGTCAGCGGGCCATTGATGGGCAATGTTGCAGGGGGGAACGATTTGGGCAACGCTGCCACATTGAGCGGGTCACACACCTGCCCGGCCACAGGCGGTAGCTTGGGATGAGCGCGATATTGGGGATCCAGATACTTCTGATGCTTGGCATCAAGGAATGCCCCGTTCCCACCATAGTTCAACTTGTCGCCAGCAATGCTGGTGCCATGACCCATAGAAACATCACCATTGATCGCAACAGCTCCGGCAATATGCCCCCCTTGCAAGGCAAAATTTCCACTCCCGTTTACGCTGCCCTCCACCCTGACGACTCCATCAGAGGGAGAAATGGTGATGTCGCCGCCAGCAAGTACATTACCCGCAACAGGTGAAGATCCGTTCAAGGTCACCGAGCCGGTCGCCCGCACATCACCCCAGATGGGGGAGTGCCCGGCGAGCACCACATTGGCCTTGTCGCTGACGGTCGCCACCTTGGCGTTCTGCCCCTGATTAAGGGTCCCGGAAACAGACTCCTTGTACGCTCCCTTGCGCGAGTCATAACTATCGATAAAACCGCTACCGGAGAGGCTTAGCCCTTCGCATGCCACTACCGAATCCTGAAAGATGAGATTGCCGGGCTCGCGCTTGAGGGCAAACAGCGCGTTGAGACTGGCATTGCCCTCCAGATAACGGCCATGGCTCTGCAACGCCAGTTTGCTGCCTGTAGAAGCATCCAGCTGATCGATGCGAAAGCGGCTGCCCGCCATGGCCCCTTCCCCCTTGCCTGGCACCTTCTGCACCAGTTGATCCCACTCTATCCGTGGTTCGGAGCCGAGCGCCTGATGCAGGGCGCGATAACTGTCGTTCATCCCCTGCTCGGCACTGAGCTGTGCATTGATCTTCTTGTGAAAATTGCCGCTCAGGCGGGTTTGCAGCTGGTTCTCCTGAATGCTGGTAAACACCAGCAGGCTCGACAGCAGGCTCACCACCAGCACCACCAGCAATACGGCTCCTCGCTGCCCCTGCAATCCCTTGTTCATCCTGCTCCCCCTGCACCGGATGTGGCCAGTGCTGCCGCCCAGACCGCCTTGCGGCGTGCCACCTGCACCTCTACCCCAGGCGCCAGATAGCTCGGCAGCCCTTCGGGCAAGATGCGGATATTGACCAGCGCCCCCTGCTGGCCGAATTCAAGATCCTGAAGATGGGCCAGCAACAGGCGCGGGCCATCCCCGTCATCGCAACTGAGTACCGGCGGCGTGAAGCGGTACTGCTCGGTAAAATCGGCGGTTTTCTGGTTGCCAAGGCAGGAGAGCACCGGACTGCCCCCCTCTACCTTGAAAGCCAGCGTCAGGCGATCAGGGGTGACCGCTATCAGCTGATCCGCCTGCTTGACGCTGTTGGTAAAGGTGAGAGTGGCAAAGCGCAGCACTTCGTTCGCCTGCTCCAGCGCCTTGCTCTGCTCAACCGTGCTCTTGATAGGCACGTAACCGGCAAAAATAGCCAGCATCAGCATCAGACCGAGCACCATGGAGATCATCAGCTCGACGAGACTGACACCTCGCTGTCGGAAGGGAACGTTCAGCATAGTGGCGGAAATCCAGCGTTCAGCTCAACCCGCCTGGCACCGGAGATCCGCGCATCACGCCACTCGATGGCGACCACAAAGTTGTCGCTATAACGGTTCGGTAGCACCAGCCGGTGGCCCTCGAGCAGGGTGAAGCGGGCAAGAAAATCGCCCTGGGTGAACCGCTCCGGCTTGCGCTGCACTTCGCACAGCGAACCCCATATCTGCTCCACGCTGTTGCTCGCCTCGATCGTGGCCAGGGTGCTCTGCAGGCTATAGTGCGCCTGCTGCAACGAGACAACCTGCCCCTTGGCGAGACCAAGAAACACCATCACCGCCAACACCATGGAGACCATGATCTCCACCAGATTGAACCCCTGCTGACGGGCAAGTGCGGCGTGTCTCATGAGCAGCTCCCTTGCAGCAGCTGACCGCTCGGGGCCACGCAGAGTACACGCTGCTCACCGAGGCGATTGGCCAGAGTGATCTCGGCGTGGCTGCTGCTGCCGGTTGGCGCGATCCGGATCGGCTCAAACGGTTTGATCACCACTCCGCCAGCAGGTGCTGCCGCCTGACGCAGCAACTTGCTGTCAGCCATCACCTCCCAGCCACCGTTCTCGGTGCCCTGCAGTACCACCGGCAGGGTCAGCTTGACCGCTTCGCTGCGGGCAAAGCGGTAGGCTGACGCGAGCTCGGTCGCACTGCGATCGAGTCGTTCGGCCGCGAGGCGCTGACTCATGGAGGGCAACCCGACTAGCAGCAAAATAGCGGCGATGCCGACCGTGATCATCAACTCAATCAGAGTAAATCCGCGCACGTTCATCTTATGATCCCCAGCAGTCATGGCGATTGGCCGCGCGATAACCGGTCTGATCGAGGGTCAGAGTGCCGCATTCATCCTGTTGTCGCGTCGTTGGAATGGCTTTGAGCAGATAGTCGCCAGCATCTTGCTGGCTGTAGCTGAACTGGTAGAAATCCGTGTTGGAAGGGGTGGCAAACGTGGCGGGATAACGCCCCTGTTGGGTATAGATACGTTCGAGGGCGAGCGCCTGCTCCAGCAGTTGCTGCTGCGCTTCGTAACGACGTCCCTGTTGCAGATAACCCTGATACGCTGGCAACGCGATGGCTGCGAGAATGCTGACAACCGTCATGGCGATCAACAACTCGATCAGACTAAAGCCCCGGCAATGGGGCCATGCCTTACAGTCGTTCACTTATCATCCTTGGCAAGTGTTGTTGTTATTGGTCGGCCCTGAGCCGTAGATGCGATGACTTAATAATCATCAAAAATTAACCGACTCAATTGAACAACACAAAATTGTAATTCTCAATGTAAAAAAGCTAATTATGTGATCCATTGTTAATTTCCAAGCCTTTCTCATCACAACTAATCTCGCAATACAAATAAAGTTAAACCCATTGCGCCCCCATCTATCCGCTATGGGCTCTGCTACCCGTGCACAGTGGTAAACAAAATGAAGGGGTAGTCGACATGGAAGAGTGCAACGAAACCTGCGGCCGATTTTTCCTATCCCTGTCCGCTTCTGGCTAGTCACGGCCCCCGAGCCCCCTTACTCTTTTGCCATCTGTTCCAGCAAAGCCGCCAACACCATGAATGCAAAACCAAGCCCTGAGTTGTCACCGGATGAGGTGATCAACACCCTCAGCCGTGAACAGTGTCACGCCGCACGGCTCGCCCGCGACGCTCGCTTTGATGGCCGTTTTTTTACCGGCGTCATCTCGACCGGCATCTACTGCCGGCCAGTCTGTCCGGCACGGCCACCGCACGAGCACAACGTGTGCTACTTCCAAAGCGCCGCGGCCGCCGAGCAGTATGGCCTGCGACCCTGCCTGCGCTGCCGCCCTGAGCTGGCCCCCGCCGCCCGTGGCGATCTGCCGGTTGAACTGGCACGTCTGCTGGCGCGCATCGATCGCGGCGAGCTGGCTGACGGCACGCTCGCTGAACTCGCCGCTGAGGCAGGGATAAGCGAACGCACCCTGCGCCGCCAGTTCGAGCAGCACCTCGGCGCCTCGCCAAAACAGGTGGAACAGACGCGCCGCCTGCTGCTCGCGAAACGGCTGCTGACTGAAACCGGGCTGCCCATTACCGACATCGCGTTTGCCGCCGGCTTTGCCAGCATCCGCCGCTTCAATGACGCCTGGCTCAACGCCTACGGGCTGGCCCCACGCACTCTGCGCCAGCAGGAGCAGCACGCTGACGCGCCAGAACACATAAGTGCGGAGCCGCGCGGCGCCCCCCTGACCCTGCAATTGCCCTATCGCCCCCCGTATGACGTAGCGGCCATGCTGGCGTTCTACCGGATGCGGGCAATCCCGGGGCTGGAGCGGGTAGATGGCGAGGTGTATGAGCGGCGCTACCGGGTCGGCGATCGGGTCGCGCTGGTGCGCATCGCGCAGGGCAAGGGGCATAGCCTGCAGCTTACCGTCCATGATCTGCCGCTCGCGGCGCTGCCCGATCTGCTCTATCGAGTGCGCCGGATGTGGGATCTCGATGCCGATATGCAGCGGATCGGTGATCTGCTCGGTCAGGATCCGCTGCTCGCCCGCTTGCAAGCGCGCTGGCCCGGCGTACGGCTGCCTGGTGGTTGGGATGAGTACGAAGTAATGCTGCGCGCCATCGTCGGCCAACAGGTCTCGGTCAAGGGGGCCATCACCATACTCGGGAGACTGCTGGCCCGCACCGAGGCGCAATTCGGGGTGGCGCAACTACCGACCCCCGCTCAGTTGTGCGAACTCGATCTCGACGGTATCGGCATGCCCGGCAGCCGTATTCGCACCCTGCGGGGCGTGGCACAGGCGCTGGCCAGCGGCGAGCTGACCCTCACGACAGCCAGTGATGAGCAGTTGCAGGCGCTGCCGGGCATAGGCCCCTGGACGGTCGCTTACTGGCGGCTGCGTTGCGGGCTGGATACCGATGCCTTCCCCGCCTCCGATCTGGTACTGCAAAAGGCACTCGGCGGCGGCACCAAGCTGCCGGTGAAAGAGGTGTTGGCGCAAAGCGCTGCATGGCAGCCGTGGCGCAGCTATGCGGCCAGCTGGCTGTGGCACGCCATGAGCGAAGCGCCCGATTTGCTGCTCCGTGCCACTGGCAACGAACAACAGCCAGATACCCAACAACAGGAGATAACCCCATGATCCGCTACGATATCCTGCCGACCCGCTACGGCGATCTGCTGGTTGCCATCAATGAATCCGGTCTGGTGCACGTGGACTTTGTGGCGGGCCTGCGGGCACTGCCCGATATGAGTGGCTGGCAGCAAGATCACGGAGCACTGGCCCCGTTCCTCGCCGAATTTGACGCCTATTTTGCCGGTCGCTTGCAGCGCTTCTCCCTACCCCTTGCCGCCCGTGGCACCGCCTTTCAGCAGGCGGTATGGCAAGCGCTGTGCGACATCCCCTACGGCGAGACCCGCAGCTACAGCGATATTGCTCGCACCATCGGCAAACCCGATGCGGTGCGGGCAGTGGGCGCGGCGAATGGCCGCAATCCGCTCTCGATCATCGTCCCCTGCCATCGGGTGATCGGCCAAAACGGCAGCCTGACCGGCTATGCGGGGGGATTGGAGATTAAAAAAGCACTGCTGGCGCTGGAGAGGGGCAATTAAAGGAGGGTAGGCAGAGAACCTGCGATAAAAATTGCCCCTTTCCGGATGGAGAAAGGGGCTCATTGATCAGCGTTTCAGGCTGCCCATCACATGCATTTCGCAGCGGTTACAGTCAAAACGCAGGCGGAAGGTGTCTTTACCCATCTTGAGTTCCAGCGGCTCGGCCTTGAGACCGGGTACCTCGTTCGGACAGAGGTTCTGGCTATAGCGGATGCAATGCTTGGTGATCATCAGCACCACTTCCCGCTCCTCCTTGTTCGCCTCATAGGCGGGAGCAATCCGCTCCACCCCGTGTTCGCGGAAGAACTGCTCGGCCGCGCTGTTAAGCACATTGCCAAGGTAGGAGAGACGGTGCTGGGGATAGTTGATATCCCGCAGGGCGATACGTCGCTCGGGGCGTTGGTAGCTCGCCACGCGTGCGGCCTCCAGCGCAGCGATGCCATCCCGGCGCAAACCGTTGAGCTGTGATGCGGCGATAAATAGCGGCCTCGTTACTACCAACTCAATCTTGCGCGCCACAAACAGGGTATTGCCGAGCTTGCCAAGTTGATCCCGCGCCTGTTGCAGCGCCCGCTCCGGATTGTCGGCAGGCTGTTTGTCACAGGGAAGCGTCACCGCGGCGCTGATGCCTTGCTCGTCGGTGAGCGTGAGGTTCACGCCCTCATCGCACTCTGCCAGCACCATATCGACCCGGATGCGGCGATCCGCGCTCGCCTTCTCCAGCATCTTGCTGAACGCCTGATCGTGGTTGCGATAGATTTCTGTCCCCACCTTCAGCCCCGGCATGCGTTCTGACAGGAGTAACTGCTTACCTTCGACTTTGTTGAGACGCATCCCCACCAGCTCGTTATTCGGCTTGAAGAAGCCCAAACCGTCGCCGTTGTTGAGGGTGACCTGTTTGCCATCAATCTCGATACCGTCACGGGTCACCTTGGTGACCCGCCCCAGCGGCTCGCCCACATATTTCGGGCTTTTGGTGGAGTCGATCCCCTGCTGGCGACCATGGAGGAAGTAATCGGTGCTGCCGCGGTTGAAGCTCTTTTTGGGGTCAGGCGTGAAGCTGTAGCTGCAACGGCCAGCAGAGGCAGCCACCAGATCGGAGCGACTATCCAGAATGGCGTCCAGCTTCTGGCGATACCAGGCGGTAACGTTTTTGACGTAGTCGAGCCCCTTGAGTCGCCCTTCAATCTTGAAGGAGCGGATCCCCGCCTCGATCAAGGCCTCCAGGTTGTCTGTCTGATCCATATCCTTGAGGGACAGCAGGTGGCTGTCGGCCACCAGCACTTCACCGTCCGGCTTTTGCAGCGAGCAGGGCAGACGGCAGAGCTGGGCACACTCGCCACGGTTGGCGCTGCGGCCGGTACGGGCATGGCTGATATTGCACTGGCCACTGTAGGAGACACAGAGCGCGCCGTGGATAAAGAACTCCAGCTGCACATTGGTCGCCGCGCTGATCTCGCGGATCTGAGCAAGAGACAGTTCGCGCGCCAGCACCACCTGAGAGAAACCCACATCCTGCAGAAACTTCACCTTCTCCGGCGTGCGGTTGTCGGTCTGGGTACTGGCATGGAGCGCGATGGGAGGCAAATCCAGCGCCAGCAGCCCCATATCCTGGACGATGAGCGCATCGGCACCGGCTTCATAAATTTGGTGGGTCAGGCGCCGGGCCTGCTCCAGCTCGTGATCGTGCAGCAGGGTGTTGAAGGCGACAAAGACTTGGGCACCGAAGCGATGGGCGTGGCGCGCCAGCGCTTCGATATCTTCGATGGTGTTGCCCGCAGCGCTGCGGGCGCCAAAGGCAGGGCCGCCCATGTAGACGGCATCGGCGCCATGGTTGATGGCTTCGATGCCGTAGGCTAGGTTCTTGGCCGGAGCCAGCAGCTCCAACCGGTTGTTGTGGCTTAACGGGTGCTTGTTCTGGTGCATGGTCTCGGGATCAGGGCGGACAGCAAATGGGCGCTACTCTAGCCCATTCACCACCCACATGCCTTGATCCCGCTTAAGGTATCTGCGAAATACAGAATTACATAACCACCTTGAGTGCCAGCCCGAGCAGCACCAGCCCGCTCACCTTGTCGATGACAAAGGATTTGGCTTTAAGCCACGCCAGCACCGGCCCGCGCGAGAGCACCAGCGCCACCAGCACGTACCAGACGGCATCGATCCCGCCAGCGGTGAGCATCATGATGCCCCCTTCGCTCCAGCCGGTATCGGCCCGCACAAACTGGCTGAACAGGGCGATGAAGAAGACCGCCAGCTGGGGATTGAGGAAGGCCACCATAAAACCTTCAAAGGCCCCTTGCCGACCGCGCAACTGGTGCACCTCTTCACTCGCTTCACCACTGGCTGGTTTTGCCAGCAGGGCTTTCACCCCGAGCCAGGCGAGAAACGCAGCACCGCCGTAGCGGATCAGATCAAACAGGATCGGGGTCTGGGTGATCAGGATCGAGAGGCCAAGCGCGGTAACCAGCGCATAGATACCAACCCCAAGGCCATGACCGAGTGCGGTGGCAACGCCGTGCCCCTGCCCGCCCTGCACCGTGTTGCGGATGATCAGAGCCAGACTCGGCCCCGGGCTGATGGCCCCCATCACGCAGATTGCGGCCAGTGCCAGCCAACTCGTCAGTTCCATGCATTTCCTCTTTATATGCTCGATATGATGACCTGTATTCAGGGTACGGGCTGAGCCATTATGCCAGTAGTGAAAGTTATGAATAGATTCCATAACCAATGGCTATGGCACCACACAACTGACTGCGGCTAACCGCCGAGATCGAGCAGCTTGCGACTCTCGCCGACGGTACGTTGCAGGTGATCCCGCAGGAATGGGTAGGCCAGCTCGCGAAACCAGCGGTGGGCCGGATCCTGATGGTGGCGCTGATGCCACAGCAGATGATACTGCTGGTCGCGGGTAGCAAAGGGCAGGTCGACAAAGGTGAGCTCATGGCCGCAGGAGAGCTGCCAGGCGATATGAGCCGGGGTGGTCATCAGGCAATCGGTGCGCAGCAACACCTCCACCGCCGCCTGAAAGAAGGGGACTCGGGCAAACCAGCGCCGACTCAGTCCCTGCGGCGCCAATACCTGCTCAACCGGACTGTCCTTGTCGCCACCGCCGCTAACCTGCAGGTGAGGCCAGGCGAGATAGTCATCGAGACTCAGCGCCTTGCCCGCCAGCGGGTGATGACGTCCCATCAACACCGCCAGTCGATCTTCCCCCTGATGCAGACCGCGTATCTGCTCCGGTACCTGCTCGGTGATGGTAGAGACCAGATCGAGCTCGGACTGCCACAGCTGCGGCAGCTGACGTTTGTCCCACAGGCTGTACTCCAGCGCCGCCAACGGCGCCTCTTTGGCGAGCGCGGCGCAGATATCAGGCAGGATATGCTGAGCCACATAATCAGAAGAGGCGAGCCGAAATACCCGCTCGCAGCGGCTCGGGTCAAACCCGGGCGCCTCGTAGAGCCGCTCCAGCGCACCGAGAGAATCCGCCAGCTGGGCAGCCAACTGTTCGGCCCGTGGCGTCAGCAGCCAGCGTTGCCCCTCTCGCACCAGCAACTCGTCATCAAACTCGCTGCGCAACTGGGCAAGCTGCTTGCTGATGGAGGGCTGACTCAGGTGCAGACGCTCGGCGGCGCGGCTGATATTGCGGGTCTCCAGCAGCACCTTGAGGGTCGGCAACAAGTTGAGATTGGCTCTGAGCAAGGAGATACCCTCATCGGTGGCGAAATGCCTATCTTAGGGCAGAGGAGTCCCGCGCTTTAAGCGAAATTTCCTGCCATGTTCAGCGCGTTGCAGCCCTTTGCGACTAGATGGCACAGCTGAGCACCCCGCACATAACCATGACCACAAGATGACAGTGGTTGTCTCGTACGGCATAATTGCACGATTTTCCGCCCGCGGGCGATCCACTTTGAGAAGCGGTAACAAGATGAAATACGCCAATATCACCGGCTGGGGCAAATGCCTGCCTCCCTCCGTGCTGACCAACGATGACCTCAGCACCATCATGGATACGTCAGATGAGTGGATCTATCCGCGCACCGGCATCAAGGCCCGCCGAATCTCCCATGTCAGCACCTCGGATCTCGCCACCCTGGCCGGTCGCCGCGCGCTGGCCTGCGCCGGTCTGGAAGCGAGCGATCTCGATGGCATCATCCTGGCCACCGCCACCCCGGACAACCTGCTGCCAAGTGCCGCCTCTGCCGTGCAGAAGAAACTGGGCGCCGTCAATGCAGCCGTGTTTGATCTCAACGCTGCTTGTACCGGTTTTGTCTACTCCCTCTCGGTCGCCACCTCGCTGGTGCAGACCGGCATGATGAAGAAGGTGCTGGTGATCGGTGCCGAGCGCCTCACCTACCTGCTGGACTGGGCGCGCCGCGATACCGCCGTGCTGTTTGGCGACGGTGCCGGTGCCGTGGTGATCGAGGCGAGCGAGCAGGAGTGTGGCCTGATCGCCAACAAGCTGGGCTGCGACAGCGAAGCGCGAGAGATCCTGCATGTACCGAACTTCGGTACCGATCGGGTGCGTTTTGCCGATATCGATGGGCTGTTCACCTTCAACTTCGAAGGGCCGGAGATCTTCAAACGCGCCGTGCGCGGCATGGGTGAAGCCACCAGCACTGTGCTGGCGCAAGCCGGTATTGCGCCGGAGCAGGTCGACCTGATCGTGCCGCACCAGGCCAATATCCGCATCATCGAGACCCTCGCCAAGCGGATGAATGCGCCGATGGAGAAGGTGATGGTCAACATCGAAAACTACGGCAACACCTCCGCCGCTACCGTGCCCATCGCCCTGTGCGAAGCGCTGGAGCAGGGCCGCGTAAAGCCGAACTCCTATCTGCTGACCGCCGCTTTCGGTGCCGGCCTGACCTGGGGGGCCGCCATCATCAAGTGGGGCGATCGTGTTACCCCTATCAACAAGTGCGAGGCCGAGTTGCCACCCTGCGACCAGAGCGCACTGGAACTGATTGCTCACGCCGTCGAAGGGTGCCAGAAGGCCCACGCCAACGAGGCTTGATCCTCATCAGGAGCCTGAATCCTCAGGCTCCTTTCTCCCACCCCCTTCGCGATACTTTTCTAACCTGATCTCTTGAGGCTCCGGCAATGCCCACCACATCCTGAGCAGAGAGCCAACTTCGGCGTGATGAGCCTGAGCGCATAAACGTGATGAGCCTGAGCGCATAAAAAAGTCCGGCGCCCCAAAGGGCGCCGGACTTTTTACTGCAACCGGAGAATCCGGTTCAGGAGGACAGATTACTCTGCGGCAGGCGCTTCGGCAGCAACCGGAGCATCAGCAGCCGGGGCTGCATCAGTCGGAGCGTTCGCTTCCTTGATGGAGAGACGTACGCGGCCCTGACGGTCCACTTCCAGTACCTTCACCTTGACCACGTCACCGATAGTCAGGTGGTCAGCCACGTTCTGAACGCGAGCATCGGTGATCTGGGAGATGTGTACCAGACCATCTTTGCCCGGCAGGATGTTGACGAATGCACCGAAATCGGCCAGACGGACAACTTTACCTTCATAGATGCGGTTCACTTCGATCTCGGCGGTGATGGCCTCAATGCGACGGATCGCTTCCATGGCAGCTTCGTTGGCCACAGCGGAGATACGTACAGTACCGTCATCATCCAGCTCGATGTTGGTGCCGGTCTCTTCGGTCAGCGCACGGATCACGGAACCACCCTTACCGATCACGTCCTTGATCTTCTCAGGATTGATCTTGATGGTGTGGATACGCGGTGCGAAATCGGAGATCTGGGCACGGGGAGCCTGGATTGCTTCATCCATCACTTTCAGGATGTGCAGACGAGCACCACGAGCTTGCTTCAGCGCAATCTCCATGATCTCTTTGGTGATGCCTTCGATCTTGATGTCCATCTGCAGCGCGGTCACACCTTCGGTGGTACCGGCTACCTTGAAGTCCATGTCGCCCAGGTGATCTTCGTCACCCAGAATGTCGGACAGCACGACGAAACCTTCTTCTTCCTTCACCAGACCCATGGCGATACCGGCGACGGAAGCCTTGATCGGCACACCGGCATCCATCAGCGCCAGAGAGGAACCACAGACAGACGCCATGGAGGAGGAGCCGTTGGATTCGGTGATTTCAGACACCACGCGCACCACGTACGGGAACTCAGCAGCACTCGGCATCACGGCAGCAACGCCGCGCTTGGCCAGACGGCCGTGACCGATTTCACGACGCTTCGGGCTACCCATCATGCCGGTCTCACCGACGCAGTATGGCGGGAAGTTGTAGTGCAGCATGAAGCGATCGGCACGGTTGCCGGTCAGCTCGTCGATGTTCTGGGCGTCACGCTCGGTACCCAGGGTCGCAACGACCATAGCCTGGGTTTCACCACGAGTGAACAGGGCAGAACCGTGAGCACGGGGCAATACGCCGGTAGCGACAGACAGGGCACGGATCATTTCCGGATCGCGACCATCGATACGCGGCTCACCACGCACTACGCGGCCACGAACGATGCGGCTTTCCAGGCTGTGGAACTCTTCGCCGATCTTCTTGGCATCTTCTTCCACACCGGAAGCGATAACTTGCTCAACCACACGACCCTTGATGGCTGCGATGGTTTCGTAACGGACAGCCTTCTCGGTGATGCGGTAGGCTTCACCCAGTTCGGCGCTCGCCAGCTCGGCAACCTTGGCTTTCAGCGCTTCGTTGACGGCAGGCGGAGTCCAGTCCCACGGCTTGGTGCCGACGGCAGCGGCAAACTCGTTGATCGCATTGATCACGGTCTGCATCTGCTCGTGACCGTATACCACGGCGCCCAGCATGACCTCTTCGGAAAGGATGGCAGCTTCGGACTCAACCATCAGCACGGCGTTGGCAGTACCGGCAACAACCAGATCCAGATCGCTCTGTGGCAGTTCGGTGGTGGTCGGGTTCAGCACATACTGACCGTTCATGTAACCCACGCGAGCAGCACCGATCGGGCCGCCAAACGGAATGCCGGAGATGGCCAGCGCAGCAGAGGCGCCGATCATGGCAACGATATCGGGGGAGACTGCCGGATTCACGGACATGACGGTGGCAACCACCTGAACCTCATTGAAGAAGCCTTCCGGGAACAGCGGACGAATTGGACGGTCGATCAGACGGGAGATGAGGGTCTCGCCTTCGCTCGGACGGCCTTCACGACGGAAGAAACCACCCGGGATACGACCAGCAGCATAGGTACGCTCCTGGTAGTTGACGGTCAGCGGGAAGAAATCACGGCCGTGATCGGCCTCTTTCTTGCCTACGACGGTCACAAATACACAGGTATCGTCCATGCTGACCATAACGGCCGCAGTGGCTTGACGGGCCATCACACCGGTTTCCAGTGTGACGGTGTGTTGACCGTACTGGAATGACTTAACAATAGGATTCACGTGAATTTCCTTTTTACAATTTGGCTCTTTAAATTCGCGCACAAGTATACTTGATTCGATGCAAAAGGTAAGCGTCGACACAAATTCTGTGAGGATGGCAACAAGCCGCTAAAGAGCAATAAAAAAGGGGAACCCGGAGGTTCCCCTTTTCGCGAAATCTGATGGTCGATTAACGACGCAGACCCAGCTTGGCGATCAGAGCAGCATAACGCTCGGAATCTTTACGCTTCAGGTAGTCCAGCAGCTTACGACGCTGGGAAACCATGCGCAGCAGACCGCGACGACCGTGGTGGTCCTTGGAGTGCTCTTTGAAGTGACCTTGCAGATGGTTGATCTGGGCAGTCAGCAGGGCAACTTGCACTTCGGGGGAACCGGTGTCGTTGGCGCCACGAGCGTGCTCGGCAACGATTTGAGCTTTGATCTCAGCATTTAGAGACATGGTATTACTCCAGTACAGTGTTTAAAGGTTCACAGCCAATCTCTAATTCAGCCGTGAAATGAGGGCGGTATGATAATCGTCCCTGCCCATTTTCGCAACGAGAAAGAAGCAAGAGAGGGAAAGAGCACGCCGATACCGCCTGAGGATCACTCCTCGTCGTGATAACGTACCAGTCGCTTGGGGGCGACGCGGCCATCATCATCAATCTCGCCAACCCCGATGAACTCGCGCTCCGGGCCGACCGTCATACGAACCTGACCGCTGTGCGGCGCACCCGCCACCTGCACGGCCTGGCCCTGATTCACATAGGCAGCCACAACAGCCAGCATGTTCACCTCGGGCAAGCTTGCCACGGCAGTATCCATCGGCAGCAACAGGGGATCCAGCTGCTCGCGCGGCGGGATGCTCTCGGCCTTGGCCTGCTCGAAAATACACTCGAGCTGCTCCAGAGTCAGCATCCGCTCGTACGGATAGCTGGCCACCTGGGTACGGCGCAACTGGGTCACGTGGGCGCCACAACCCAGCACTTCACCCAGATCATCCACCAGAGAGCGGATATAGGTGCCCTTGCTGCAGTGCACTTCAAGGCGCACTTCATCACCTTCGAAACTCAGCAGTTTGAGCTCGAATACGGTGATGGGACGGGCTTCACGCTCAATCTCGATACCTTCGCGGGCATATTCGTAGAGCGGACGGCCGTTGTGCTTGAGCGCAGAGTACATGGACGGCACCTGCATGATGGGGCCGCGGAACTGGTCCAGCGCCTCAATCAGAGTACCGACAGCCACGTTTACCGGACGGGTGGAGACCACCTCACCATCGGAGTCGCTGGTGTTGGTGCGCTCGCCCAGTTTGGCGGTCACCTCATAGCGCTTGTCCGCTTCCAGCAGATACTGGGAGAACTTGGTGGCCTCACCGAGGCAAATCGGCAGCATGCCGGTCGCCAGCGGATCCAGCGCCCCGGTATGACCAGCCTTGGCAGCGTTGTAAATACGCTTGACCTTCTGCAACACATCGTTGGAGGTCAGGCCGGTCGGCTTGTCCAGCAGCAGAATGCCGTGCACATCACGGCCCTTGAAACGACGTCTTCGGGTCATCTCAGGCTTTATCCTCAGTCGTGTCATCCGGTGCGGATTCAGCTTCTTCGTCACGGCCGGATTCGGCCATGCGGCGCTTGTCTTCACGCACAGTCTTGGTCACCAGGTTGGAGAGACGCATCCCCTCGACCAGGGTCTGGTCGTAGTAGAAACGCAGCTCGGGCACCACGCGCAGACGCATGGCACTGCCCAGCAGACTACGGATATATCCGGCTGCTTCGGTCAGACCCTGCAAGCCTTCCTTGATGCGCTCGGCATCATTTTCCAGCTGCAAGAAGGTGACGTAAATTTTGGCATAGTTGAGGTCACGGGACACTTCCACATCGGAAACGGTCACCATGCCGATGCGCGGGTCTTTCACCTCGCGCTGCAGGATCAGCGCGATTTCACGCTGGATCTGCTGTCCGACCCGACGGGTCCGGCTGAATTCTCTGGCCATATTCTATCCTGCGATAAAAGGGGGCCGCGGCCCCCTATTTTGTCTAACTCTCGGCTTACAGAGTCCGTTGGATTTCAACAGTCTCGTAAACTTCGATCTGGTCGCCTTCGCGCACGTCGTTGTAGTTCTTGACCGCGATACCACACTCGTAGCCGTTGCGAACTTCGTTGACGTCATCCTTGAAGCGGCGCAGGGATTCCAGCTCGCCTTCATAGATAACCACGTTGTCACGCAGAACGCGGATACGGTTGGAACGCTTGACCACACCTTCGGTAACCATACAGCCGGCAACGGCGCCGAACTTCGGAGACTTGAAGACGCTACGCACTTCAGCCAGACCGATGATTTCCTGACGATACTCTGGGGCCAGCTTGCCGCTCATGGCCTGCTTCACTTCGTCGATCAGGTCATAGATGACGGAGTAGTAACGCAGATCCAGGCTCTCGGATTCGATAACCTTGCGCGCAGACGCGTCGGCACGGACGTTGAAACCAACCAGGATGGCGCTGGAAGCGGCAGCCAGGGTCGCGTCGGTTTCGGTGATACCACCTACGCCGGAACCCACGATCTTCACCTTCACTTCGTCGGTGGAGAGTTTGACCAGCGCATCGCAGATCGCTTCCACAGAACCTTGTACGTCGGCCTTGATCACCACGTTCACTTCGGACACTTCGCCCTCGGTCATGTTAGCGAACATGTTTTCCAGCTTGGCCTTCTGCTGGCGAGCCAGCTTGACTTCACGGAACTTGCCTTGACGGTAGAGCGCCACTTCACGGGCTTTCTTCTCGTCACGGACAACGGTGGCTTCGTCACCGGCAGAGGGAACGCCGGAGAGACCCAGGATTTCCACAGGCAGGGACGGACCCGCTTCCTTGATCTCGCGACCCAGTTCGTCACGCATGGCGCGAACACGGCCGTACTCGAGACCACACAGAACGATGTCGCCCTGACGCAGGGTACCTTCTTGTACCAGTACGGTAGCAACCGGACCACGACCTTTATCCAGGAAGGATTCGATCACGACGCCGTTGGCCATACCGTCAACCACCGCTTTCAGCTCCAGTACTTCAGCCTGGATCAGGATGGCTTCCAGCAGATCGTCGATACCCTGACCGGACTTGGCAGATACGTGCACGAACTGGCAGTCTCCACCCCAATCTTCGGACATGACGTTGTAACGAGCCAACTCGGTCTTGACGCGATCCGGATCCGCTTCCGGCTTGTCGATCTTGTTGACTGCCACAACCAGCGGCACACCGGCAGCCTTGGCGTGCTGGATAGCTTCGATGGTTTGCGGCATCACGCCGTCGTCAGCAGCAACGACCAGAACAACGATGTCGGTCGCCTTGGCACCGCGAGCACGCATGGAGGTAAACGCCGCGTGACCCGGAGTATCCAGGAAGGTGATCATGCCGCTATCTGTCTGAACGTGGTAAGCACCGATATGCTGGGTAATACCACCGGCCTCGCCAGCAGCAACCTTGGCTTTACGAATGTAGTCCAGCAGCGAGGTCTTGCCGTGGTCAACGTGACCCATGATGGTCACGACCGGTGCACGGGGCTTGGCTTCGGAGGTCTCGTCACGATCGGACAGTACCGCCTCTTCCAGCTCGTTCTCACGACGCAGCACAACCTTGTGACCCATCTCCTCGGCGACCAGCTGAGCGGTCTCCTGGTCAATCACCTGGTTGATGGTGGCCATGGCACCCATCTTCATCATCGCCTTGATGACTTCAACTCCCTTGACGGCCATCTTGTTGGCCAGCTCGGCCACTGTGATGGTCTCGCCGATGACAACGTCGCGGTTCACCACGGCAGCCGGCTTGTTGAAGCCATGCTTCATGGCGTTCGGGGTAGCGACCTTGCCACGTTTGCCTTTACGGGCACGCGGATCACGGGAATTGCGATCATTGCGATCATCATCGCGACGACCCGCCTTTTTCGGGGCCTTGACAGCGGCGGCGGCAGTACGGCGGCTGGTCTCTTCTTTGCGATCCAGCTCGTCTTCTGCAGCTTGCGCATGCTTGTTGGTAGTCAGGTGATAATCGCTGCTCTCTTTTGCACGAGCGGCTTCTTCTTCAGCCCAGCGGGCTGCGTTCTGTTCCGCCATGATGCGAGCCTCTTCGGCTTTCTTCGCGGCGAGTTCTTCAGCTTTTTTCAAAGCTGTCTGTTCCTGTTGGCGCTTCAGTTCTTCTGCTTCGCGCTTGGCCATCTTTTCTGCCTCTTGCTGAGCTGTGCTACTGGCTGCTTTGGCGGGCTGTTGAGCCTGTCGAGCCTTTTGTTGTGCCTCGATCCGCGCCTTTTCCTCAGCTTCACGACGAGCCTGCTCAGCCTCACGGCGAGCCTTCTCTTCAGCGTCGAGGCGAGCCTTCTCTTCGGCTTCGCGACGAGCTTTTTCTTCTGCTTCCAAACGCGCTTTTTCCTCGGCTTCCGCCTGACGCTGTTCTTCTTCCAGCGCCGAGCGTCTTACATAGGTGCGAGATTTGCGAACTTCCACCTGCACTTCTTTGTTCTTGCCGCCGGTTCCCTGAACACTGATGGTGCTCTTGGTCTTGCGCTGCAAAGTCATGCGGGCAGGAGCGGCGACCTCGTCACCTCCATGCTGTTTCTTCAGGTGTGCCAGCAGAGTCTGCTTTTCAGACTCGCTGACCATGTCGTCGGCCTTGCTCTTGCTGATACCGGCATCGACAAACTGCTGGAGAAGACGATCAACCGGTGTGTCGATGTCAGTGGCAAGTTGTTTGACTGATACTTCTGCCATTCATTTTCCTCCGTTTGATCTTACTTAAGACTGCTCTTCTCCGAACCAACAGATATTGCGAGCAGCCATAATGAGCTCACCCGCCTTCTCGGCAGTCAGCCCTTCAATACCAGCAAGGTCATCAATACCTTGCTCAGCCAAATCTTCCAGGGTGCCCACGCCGCGGCCCGCCAGAGCGTATGCCAGTTCACGACTCAGACCGTTCAGATTGAGCAGCTCTTCGGACGGCTCGACGCCATCAAAGGACTCCTCTTTGGCCAGCGCCTGGGTAGTCAGGGCATCTTTGGCACGCTTGCGCAGCTCTTCGACCATGTCTTCATCCAGACCGTCGATAGCCAGCAACTCGTTGACCGGTACGAAGGCGATCTCTTCCAGGGTCGAGAAGCCCTCTTCCATCAGCAGACCGGCGAAATCGTCATCGATATCCAGGGTGCTGGTGAACAGGTTCATGATGCGGTCGTTCTCGGCCTGGTGCTTGGCACGCATGTCCTCAACGGTCATCACGTTCAGCTCCCAACCGGTCAGCTGGGAGGCCAGACGCACGTTCTGACCATTGCGACCGATGGCCTGGGCCAGGTTGGCAGCTTCCACGGCGATATCCATGGTGTGGTTGTCTTCATCAACGATGATGGAGGCCACATCGGCAGGTGCCATGGCATTGATCACGTACTGGGCCGGGTTGTCATCGTACAGCACGATGTCTGCACGCTCACCGCTCAGCTCTGCGGAGACAGCTTGCACACGGGCACCACGCATACCGATACAGGCACCGATCGGGTCGATACGACGATCGTTGGTCTTCACCGCAATCTTGGCGCGGGAACCCGGGTCACGGGCAGCGCCCATGATTTCGATCATCTCTTCGCCGATCTCCGGTACTTCGATACGGAACAGCTCTTTCAGGAAGTCCGGGCTGGAACGGCTGACAAACAGCTGGGAACCACGGGCTTCTGGACGTACTGCGTAGAGCAGGCCACGGACACGGTCGCCCGGGCGGAAGGTTTCACGCGGCAGCATGTCATCACGGAAGATCACGGCTTCAGCATTGCTGCCCAGATCCAGAATGACGTTGTCGCGGTTGCTCTTCTTGACGACACCACTGATGATGGTGCCTTCTTTATCTTTAAACTGATCAACTACTTGTGAACGCTCCGCTTCGCGCACTTTCTGCACGATAACCTGCTTGGCGGTCTGGGTAGTGATACGGTCGAAGGTGACAGAGTCGATCTGGTCTTCAACATATTCACCGACCTGGATATCCGGCTGATCAATCTGAGCAGCTTCCAGGGTAATCTCGGCGTAAGGGTTCTCCATCGCGGCTTGATCTGCGATTACCAGCCAGCGGCGATAAGTGTCGTAGTCACCGGTCTTGCGATCGATTTCGACCCGAACTTCAATCTCGCCTTCATATTTCTTCTTGGTCGCAGTCGCCAGCGCGGTTTCCAGAGCCTGGAAGATCTTCTCGCGGGGTACCGCTTTCTCGTTGGATACTGCGTCAACGACCAGCAAAATCTCTTTATTCATATCCGATAGCCTCGTTAACCAAAGTTCGGCACTATGTTCGCTTTTTGGATATTGGTGAAAGCCAACACGTCGTCCTTACCATCTACTGTCAGGGTGATCATGTCGCCTTGCACAGCTTTGATTACGCCTTTGAACTTGCGGCGGTTGTTTGTTGCCATCCGAAGCGTTACCGCCGCCTCTTGGCCAACGTATTTTTCGAAATGGGCAACCTTGAACAGGGGACGATCCAGGCCTGGGGAGGATACCTCGAGGTAGTACTCCTCGGTGATGGGATCTTCGACGTCCATGATGGCGCCAACCTGATGGCTGACCTCAGCACAGTTCTCGACAGTCACACCCTGCTCGCCGTCGATATAGACACGCAAGGTGGAGTGTTTACCCGCGCGGATAAACTCAATACCCCAAAGTTCAAAACCCAAGGCAACGACCGGAGCCTCGAGCAGATCGGTCAAACGTTGTTCCAACGTAGCCAAAGTCACCCTCCGAAAAACAAAAAAAGGGCATAAAGCCCAGATAGATATCGATTCAGAGTAAATTGCACATAACAAAAAGCCCCGATGTCAAATCGGGGCTTGGCGCTTTACCCTGATTGTCGCCTCGCAGCGACCGCCTTCCTGAGCGTAGGAAATGCGTGAAATTTGGTTGCGGGGGCCGGATTTGAACCGACGACCTTCGGGTTATGAGCCCGACGAGCTACCATGCTGCTCCACCCCGCGTCCGAAATCGTGCGAGATTATAGCCACTTCACTCTCTCGATACAAGACTGACTGGCTATAATAAACTCGGCTTCCCGAGCTCACTGCTTAATTGGTGCCGTGGGCGGGACTCGAACCCGCACACCCTAGAGCACTACCCCCTCAAGATAGCGTGTCTACCAATTCCACCACCACGGCAAAACTCTTACTCGGGAACGTCAGTATCTTTCTTCACTGGCGCTTTGGTCTGCTCAACCTGTTGGGTTTGTTGCAGATTTTCCCACTCACTACCCTGCTTGACCTTGTTGCTGGACATAGATCCGAGCACCAGGCTGATAACGAAAAACAGAGTAGCCAAGATTGCTGTTGTTCGGGTCAGGAAACTGCCTGAACCACCGGAGCCGAATACTGTGTTCGATGCCCCTGCGCCGAAGGAGGCGCCCATATCAGCCCCTTTACCTTGCTGAATCATCACCAGACCAATCAGAGCCAGTGAAACCAGCAGATAAACGACTAAAAGAATCTCGTACATTTAACTTGCACCCTTTGCCGCTTCAACAATTCCTAAAAACGCATCGCTATCGAGGCTTGCTCCGCCAATCAGTCCGCCATCAATGTCGGGCTGTGCAAACAAATCTCTCGCGTTGCTCGGCGTTACGCTCCCACCATAGATGATTCTAACTTTCTCACCTATTACCGGAGTATCCTCCGCCAAGCGACCACGTATAAAGGAATGAACCTCTTGTGCCTGCTCGGGTGTGGCGCATTTACCTGTACCTACAGCCCAAATCGGCTCGTAGGCGATGATAGCATTATCGAAAGCCATCGCGCCATTTTTCTCTATGACGATATCCAGCTCTTCAGCGATCACCTCGAAGGCTCTTCTCGCCTGCCTAGCCGCACCTGATTCACCTAAACAGAGGATGGGAATCAAGCCTGCCGCTCTGGCTGCCGCAAATTTCTCTGCGACGATAAAACTGGTCTCACCAAAGAGACGCCTGCGCTCGGAGTGCCCTACCAATACGTAACGACACCCTGCCTCAACCAGCATCTGACACGAGATTTCTCCAGTGTAAGCGCCAGTAGCGTGCTGACTCACATTCTGAGCCCCCAACTTTATTACTTTCTGCTCGTTGAGCAGTGAAGCGCTAAAGTCGAGATGCACATGGGAAGGACAGAGAACCACATCTACTTTTCCGTCAACGCCGTTTAGGCATTGACTCGTAAACTGCTCTAACTGCGACCTACTACCGTGCAACTTCCAGTTGGCTGCTACAAACGGCTTGCGATGTCCCATCGGCAACTCCCTTGCGAAAGCGGGGCTGATAATATCCAGAGGATGCTCAGCTGACAAGTGCTATTTTTAAATTTTTGAATCGTTTGAACAAGATACAACCAGGGCGGCTAAAAAGCCGCCCTGGTTGTTCATTAAAACGCCGATTCAACCTGCTTGGCGATGCGCTGAGCCATGTCACGCACCTGCTGTTCATGCTCCCCTTCGACCATGACCCGGATCAGCGGTTCGGTACCTGATTTACGCAATAGTACGCGACCACGACCAGCCAGCTCCTGTTCCACCTTGGCAACCTCAGCCATGACAGCATCAGCGGCCAGCGGATCCTTGCCTTCGGCAAAACGAACATTCACCAGTACCTGCGGGAACTTGTTCATGCCGGAGCGCAGCTTGGCAAGCGGCATCTCGGCACTGCGCATGGCAGTGAGCACCTGCAAAGCGGCTACGATGCCATCACCCGTAGTGGTTTGATCAAGACAGATAATGTGGCCGGAGTTCTCGCCACCGATGCGCCAGCCCTTCTCTTCCATCATCTCCAGCACATAGCGGTCACCCACCTTGGCACGGGCAAACGGAATGCCCAGGGTTTGCAGCGCCAGCTCCAGACCCATGTTGGCCATCAGAGTGCCGACGACACCGCCTTTGAGGCGACCATTGCGCAGAGCATCGCGCGCGATGATATAGAGCACTTCATCACCGTCGATGAGATAGCCGGTATGGTCGACCATGATCAGACGGTCACCATCGCCATCAAAGGCAACCCCCAGATCGGCCTTGCACTCCAGCACCTTGGCAACCAGTGCGTCAGGCGCAGTCGAGCCGACACCATCGTTGATGTTGAGACCATCCGGGGCACAGCCCATTGTGATCACTTCAGCACCCAGCTCGCGGAAAACCGACGGCGCAATGTGGTAAGTAGCGCCGTGGCCACAGTCGACCACCATTTTCACCCCATCCAGATTCATGTGGGAGGGGAAGGTACTCTTGCAAAATTCGATATAGCGACCGGCAGCATCATCAATGCGCACCGCTTTGCCAAGTTCGGCAGACTCGACACACTTGAGCTCGTGATCCAGCTCGGCTTCGATAGCCAGCTCGACATCATCGGGCAGCTTGGTGCCATCGGCGGAGAAGAACTTGATGCCGTTGTCGTAGAAGGGGTTGTGGGAAGCGCTGATGACGATGCCGGCCTCGGCACGGAAAGTGCGAGTCAGGTAGGCAACCGCCGGCGTGGGCATGGGCCCCATCAGAATGGCTTTAAGGCCTGCCGCGGAGAGCCCCGCTTCCAGCGCGGATTCCAGCATGTAACCGGAGATGCGGGTATCTTTGCCAATCAGCACCTTTTTGGTGCCCTTCTTGGAGAGCACTTTGCCGGCAGCCCAACCCAATTTCATTACAAAATCAGGGGTGATCGGGTATTCGCCAACCTTGCCGCGCACACCATCGGTACCGAAATACTTTCTTGCCATTGTCTGTTCTCTTTATTATTTGGAAATAAAATCTTGTCCCGTCATTGCCAGCCAACCGACGCGCAATGCGTCCATGGTCTCCCGTACATCGTGTACCCTGATGATGCGGGCCCCATGCTGCATGCCGATAAGGGCGCATGCCAGACTGCCCGCCAGACGCTCATCCACCGGACGGCCCAGCAGGTTGCCTATCATAGACTTTCGCGACATCCCCACCAATAGCGGCAAGCCATAATCAAGCAGTTCCTTTTGAGCCGCCAACAGCTGATAGTTGTGTGCAAGGGTCTTGCCAAAGCCATATCCAGGATCCAGCAACAGCTCTTCACGACGGATCCCGACCGCCAGACAAGCCGCAATACGCTCATCAAAGAAGGCGCGAACCTCCCCGATCAGGTCCTCATAGTGCGGCTCGACCTGCATGGTTCTCGGCTGCCCCTGCATATGCATCAGACAGACCGGAACCCGAGCTTCGGCCGCGGCTTGCAGTGCTCCAGGTTCTTGCAGTGCCCGCACATCGTTGATCAGATGGGCACCCACCTTGCAACCCTCCCGCATCACAGCCGCTTTGGAGGTATCGAGGGAGATCATCACATCCAGCTCACGGGCCATCTGCTCCACGACAGGAATGACCCTGTCCAGCTCCTCCTGCTCGCTCACATCGGGCGCACCAGGGCGGGTTGACTCGCCACCGATGTCGATGAGGGTCGCACCGTCAGAGACCATCTGGCGCGCATGGGCCATTGCCCGTTCAAACTGGTTGAAATTACCGCCATCGGAGAAGGAGTCGGGCGTCACATTGAGGATCCCCATCACATGGGGACGATCGAGGGAGAGGCTGAGCCCCTTGCTGGTTAACTGCATTTTCATGTCCATCTGATAAAGAAAAACCCCGGGCAAGCCCGGGGTTTGGAGAGTCACGATTATTTGGCCGGCGCGTCGTTGGCTTTGTCGATAGTGACATCCGCCACCGGTGCAGCCTCATCGGCCGGCTTGGCCTCGGCAGCCACGGTGGAACCGCCTTGCGGGGTATCACCGTGCTCGTCATGCCAGTTGCTCGGAGCACGAACCTCGCGACGCGCCATCAGATCATCGATCTGTTTGGCGTCGATGGTTTCATACTTCATCAACGCATCTTTCATGCTGTGCAGTACATCCATGTTATCCAGCAGGATCTGCTTGGCGCGGTCGTAGTTGCGATCAATGACCTGCTTCACCTCGGCATCGATGATGCGCGCAGTGTCGTCGGACATGTGCTTGGCCTTGGCCATGCTGCGGCCGAGGAACACTTCACCATCTTCTTCCGCATAAAGCATCGGGCCGAGACGCTCGGACATACCCCACTGGGTCACCATCTTGCGTGCGATATCGGTAGCTCGCTCGATGTCGTTGGACGCGCCGGTCGAGACCTTCTCGGCACCGTAGATCAACTCTTCCGCCAGACGACCGCCATACAGGCTGGAGATCATCGACTCCAGATGCTGCTTGGAGTGGCTCCAGCGATCCTGCTCAGGCAGGTACATGGTCACACCCAGCGCACGGCCACGCGGAATAATGGAGACCTTGTAAACGGGATCATGATCCGGAACCACGCGACCAATAATGGCGTGACCGGCTTCATGATACGCAGTCATCTCTTTTTCAGACTCTTTCATCACCATGGAGCGACGTTCCGCCCCCATCATGATCTTGTCCTTGGCCTTTTCGAACTCAGCCATGGAGACCACTCGGCGGCTTTCGCGAGCAGAGAAGAGGGCAGCTTCGTTGACCAGGTTGGCCAAATCCGCACCGGAGAAACCGGGTGTACCACGGGCAATCAGCGCCGGATTGACGTCATCCGCCAACGGAACTTTGCGCATGTGCACTTTCAGGATCTGCTCGCGACCACGGACATCCGGCAGACCGACCACAACCTGACGGTCGAAACGGCCCGGACGCAGTAGTGCCGGATCCAGTACATCAGGACGGTTGGTGGCAGCGATGACGATGATCCCTTCATTGCCTTCAAAGCCATCCATCTCGACCAGCATCTGGTTAAGGGTCTGCTCACGCTCATCGTGACCACCGCCCAGACCGGCGCCACGCTGGCGACCGACCGCATCAATTTCATCGATGAAGATGATGCAGGGGGAGGATTTCTTGGCCTGCTCGAACATGTCACGTACCCGGGAGGCACCGACACCCACGAACATCTCCACGAAATCAGAACCTGAGATGGTGAAGAAGGGCACCTTGGCCTCACCCGCAATGGCCTTGGCCAGCAGGGTTT
This sequence comes from Aeromonas sp. 603079, assembly GCF_049172135.1. Taxonomy (NCBI): domain Bacteria; kingdom Pseudomonadati; phylum Pseudomonadota; class Gammaproteobacteria; order Aeromonadales; family Aeromonadaceae; genus Aeromonas; species Aeromonas sp. 603079. Next base: position 40,587 of record NZ_JAAKPX010000020.1, read on the forward strand.
TACCGGTACCGGGAGGACCTACCAGCAGTACGCCAGTCGGGATCTTGCCACCCAGTTTCTGGAATTTGCTCGGGTCGCGCAGATAGTCGACCAGCTCCTTCACCTCTTCCTTGGCTTCATCGCAACCAGCTACATCGGCAAAGGTAGTCTTGATCTGATCTTCACTCATCAGGCGAGCCTTGCTCTTGCCAAACGACATGGCGCCTTTGCCACCGCCGCCCTGCATCTGACGCATGAAGAAGACCCAGACACCGATCAGCAGCAACATCGGGAACCAGGAGATGAAGATAGAGGTCAGCAAAGACGGCTCTTCCGGCTTCTCGCCCATCACCTTGACGTTGTGATTGAGCATATCGTTGAGCAGCTGGGGATCCGGCGCCGGGATGATGGTGGTGAATCGTTCACCAGTACGCTTGACGCCATTAATGACCTTACCGTCCATCCGCACTTCACGGATCTGATCTTGGGTCACCTCTTTAACGAAGCTGGAATAGTCCAGCTGGCGACTGGTGGTATCGCTGGGGCTGAAGCTATTGAACACCGACATCAATACGACGGCGATGACCAGCCACAGGATTAAGTTTTTCGCCATGTCACTCAAATCAGTAACCTCGCAGACTGACAGTTAACGATGAAGGTTAGGGTACTACAGTTTAAAACCGGTAGCCACAATGTAGACTTCCCGTGATCTGGCGCGGGATGAGTCTGGTTTACGAATTTTAACGGCGGAGAAAAGTTTCCGAATTTCATTCAGATAGGCATCAAAGCCCTCCCCCTGAAACACCTTCACCACAAAACTGCCGTCACTGCGCAATACCTGATGACACATGTCCAGAGCCAACTCGACCAGATACATGGCACGAGCCTGATCCACCTGCTGGGTGCCGCTCATGTTGGGGGCCATGTCGGACATCACGACATCGACCTTGTCGGGTCCGACTCGCTCCAGCAAGGCACCGAGTACAGTTTCCTCCCGAAAGTCCCCCTGCAGGAAATCGACACCGGCAATGGGATCCATAGGCAGAATATCGCAGGCGATGACCCGACCCGATTCGCCAACCTGCTCGACCGCGAATTGGGACCAGCCGCCGGGGGCAGCCCCCAAATCCACTACCGTCATGCCATTTTTCAACAGGCGGTCTTTGCCCTGGATCTCGTCGATCTTGAAAACAGCACGGGAACGCAGCCCCAATTTCTGGGCTTTTTTGACGTATTGATCGTCGAAATGTTCTTTTAACCAGCGGGTGGAGCTGGCGGAACGTTTTTTCTGGGTCATGATAATCGGCTTTAAAAAACCACAAGGGTTATTAGTATTAAGGGCTAAGTGGGGGTAGAATACGCCCCTTTCAACCCTGACTTATGAAGAAATTGCGATGATTCTCAACAATAAACAGAAACAGTACCTCAAGGGCCTTGCCCACAGCCTCAAGCCTGTCGTCCTGCTGGGTCAGCACGGTCTGACCGAAGGTGTACTGGCGGAGATCGATCTGGCGCTGAACCATCACGAGCTGATCAAGGTTAAGGTTGCCTCTGAAGATCGCGAGATGAAACAACTGGTTATGGATGCCATCGTCCGTGAAACAGGCTCTGTAAAAGTACAGAGCATGGGTCATGTGCTGACCATCTATCGTCAGGCCAACGAACCCAAAATCCAGCTGCCTCGCAAGTAAAAGGAAAGAGCATTGCTCTTTCCTTATTTCACTTCTTCCCAAGTCGCTTGCCACAGTAGTCGCCAAGCCCTTAACCTGCGATGAATAGTTTCGGACACGCGCCATGGCTCACCATCCTATTCTGACCGACGATGAACTGACCATGTTGCGGGAGCTGGGATGCTCGGAGGCGACCCACCTTCTGAGCGGACATCTCGACAACCCCATGCTTGGCTTGCTGCAAAAAGCCGAACAGCTGGTATTGGAAGCCCGCTATGCAGGCCATCAGTTGCGATTCCCCCTCACCTTTATCCAGAGAGAAGATGGCTTTGTCGAGCCTCGGCTCGCTGCGCCAGTGATCCGGGAGCTGGGGTTTGCCCAGCCAAGAGCTTGGAGACTTGCCCAGAAAGCGACACTGCAAACAGCTCATGGAGTACTCCAAGTGCTGAGCCTTTCGCTCAATGGCCTCATCGTGGAAGATCTGCCCACAGATATGATGGCGGATACTACCTTGCAGGGAACTCTGCAGATCGCCCCAGAGGCGCCATTTCCCTTGCAGGCCAGGCTGGTGAGACGGGTCAAATCTAATGCAGACCGTGCAACCTGGGCACTCAGTTTCCAGATGAGCGAGGCAAACATAGAGCGACTTCGTCACTGGCTGTTTCAGCGCCATCAGGACACCTTCAACGACGCTTACCAACCAGCCTGAAGCGCAACAAACAGGGGAGCAAGTGCTCCCCCGTCTCATCCCGCATTAACTACATCAGATGTAGGCAACGTCCAAGATTTCGTACTCCACATCACCTGCGGGCGTCTTGACGAGCGCCACATCGTCCACTTCCTTGCCAATCAGAGCGCGGGCAATCGGAGAGTTGACAGAGATAAGGTTCTGCTTGATGTCAGCCTCATCGTCACCCACGATGCGGTAGATAACCTCTTCCTCTGTTTCGCTCTTGAGCAGGGTCACGGTGGCACCAAAGATGATGCGACCATTGTTGGTCATCTTGGTGACATCGATCACCTGGGCATTGGAGAGCTTGGCTTCAATTTCCTGAATGCGGCCTTCACAGAACCCCTGCTGCTCACGGGCGGCATGGTATTCGGCGTTTTCCTTCAGATCGCCGTGCTCACGGGCTTCAGCAATCGCTTCGATAATCTGGGGACGAAGCTCGGTCTTGAGATATTCGAGCTCTTCGCGCAGCTTCTCAGCGCCGCGAACAGTCATCGGAGTATGATTCATAGTCGAAACCTGGGTTGCTTGAAAATAGAAGCTGCGGCTATCTGTCAGGACGCCGCAGCACTCGGTTCGGATGGCGCATCTTAATATGAAGCCAACACAAAATCCATGTCGGCCCCCTGATGCAGATCCCGCTTTATCTGTTGCTCCAAGAAATATTACTTTCCTTCCGGTACCGAAATAGGAGAGGAAATGGTCGGTTTGCCCTGCATGATAGCGATCTCTACCCGTCGGTTCATCCGGCGATTCTCGGGAGTATTGTTGGGCACCAATGGTTGGGAATCGGCCATCCCCTGCACGATCAAGCGTCCCTGATCAAATCCTGGGACCTTGATCATCTGGTGTGCCACCGCCACCGCCCGTTGCGACGACAACTCCCAGTTGGACTGGAACAGTTCATCTTCGGTCGCCACGTTGTCGGTGTGACCGGATATGGTGATTTCACCCGGTACATCCTTGAGCAGGGTCGCGACCTTGCGAATAACCGGCCAGAACTGGGGTTGCAGAAACGCCGAGCCAGCCGGGAAGGAGGCTTTTTCCCTGATCCGGATGATGATCTGCTGTCCCAACGCCTCGATTTCGATGGCACCATCCTGGATCTGATCTTTCATCTGCTCGGCCAGCGCCTTTGCCAGGGTATTGGACTGCTGCTGCGCCTTCTGAGCATCCTGAGCTGTGTCCCCCCCCGTCTGCTTGCCATCACTCTTGTCCTGACCACCTGCCTGCTCGGCCTCACCGGGCAAAAAATCCAGCTCGGTCTGGGTCATGTCCATGGTCTGCTGCATCACGGTATCAATCGGGGTTGGCTCTGGGCGGCCAGGACGGAACTCCTGGGCAATGACAGAAGTTCCCTTCGGAATATCTTTCACCTCAAGGATATTCTGGACCCCGAATGCCTTCTCCATGGACCCCGCAATCTGCTTGAACTTCTGCACATCCATCTCGGCAAAGGAGAGCAACAACACGAAAAAGCACATCAGCAGAGACATGAGGTCGGCGAAGGTCCCCATATAACCGGGCAGGCCGGGAGGCGGGCATTTGCAATCAGACATAGGGCTCCCTACTCACTGCCGTTGTTGCGTTTGGACTGGTTCAGATAGTTCTGCAGCATGGACTGGATCACCCGCGGGTTTTGGCCATCCTGGATCCCCATGATGGCATCGAGGATCAGCGAACGGCTAAGGCGCTCTTCGCCGCTGCGCAGTTCCAGCTTGTCGGCTATCGGGATGGCCAGCATGTTGGCTTCGATCGCACCATACAGAGTGGTCAAGAGGGCTACAGCCATGGCAGGACCGATAGATTTGGGATCACTCATATTGGCCAACATGGCCACCAGACCCACCAGCGTACCGATCATCCCCATCGCCGGGCCAAGATCCCCAAGGGTACGGAACACCTTGATCGCAATGACGTGACGTTCGGCAGTCAACTCGATATCCTTTTCCATCACTGCGCGCACTACATCGGCATCATGGCCATCCACCAGCATATCGATCCCTTTTTTCATGAAGGGATTGGGAATCTCGGCCGCTTCAAGCGCCAGAAATCCGCCTTTACGGGCGGCATCGGCAAGCTCAACGGCTTTAACTATGAGGTCTTCCAGCTTGTCGCCCTTGTACATAAAAGCTTTACCAGCGACCTTAAATGCCATCAGAAACTGGCCTAGGTTGAACTTCATCATGGCGATGAAGATGGAGCCCAATACGGTGATGTAGACCGATGGCATGTCGACGTACATGCTCATGGGGCCCCCCAGCAGCATGCCGTACACCACCACCCCGAAACCCAGCACTATCCCTATCAGACTGCCTAGATCCACGTCCCTACTCCTGTCACCGGTTCTTATTCCCAATTATAGTTTGTTGAATTTTCTGCTATTGCGACCCAAGCGGCAAGCATGCATCCACTGAGAATCATGGTTCATTATCGGCCAGTTTATCGAGAGTTTGAGGAGGCAGCGTTTTTCTGCCTCCCCCCTGTGGACGGTCGATGTTAATATAAGCCGTTTTTTTCAATCCCCGAGGATGGACATGGCCAGTAAAAAAATCGACCGCCTGAGTTTTGATGCCACTCTCGAAGAGCTGGAAACCATCGTTCATCAGCTGGAACAAGGTTCCCTACCCCTGGAAGAGGCGCTCAAACAGTTCGAGCAAGGCGTTCATCTGGTACGGGCCGGTCAGCAGAAGCTGGAACTGGCCGAACAGAAGATCCAGATCCTGCTCAGTCAAGCCGATGGCAGCGACCAGCTCGCCCCCTTCCAGCCAGAACAAGGAGAGGAGTGAGTGGCGCTGGACCATTTTTCCCGTCTGCATCGTCAGCGAATTGACGACTGTCTGTCAGCACAACTTGAATCCTTGCCCGCCATGGCGCCACGCCTGCGCGATGCCATGAGTTACGGCCTGCTGCTGGGCGGCAAGCGGGTGCGCCCCTTCCTGGTCTACGCCGTCGGCGAGATGCTGGGCGTAAAGAGCGAGCTGCTGGATGGCCCAGCCGCAGCGGTGGAGTGCATCCACGCCTACTCCCTGCTGCACGATGACCTGCCAGCCATGGATGACGACGATCTGCGTCGCGGCCAACCAACCGTCCACAAGGCGTTTGATGAGGGCACCGCCATTCTGGCCGGTGATGCGCTGCAGACCCTGGCGTTCTCCATTCTGGCCGATCACCCCATGCCCGATACTTTGATGGCCAACCGGGTGCGGATGCTGAGTACCCTCGCCCGCGCCTCCGGCTATCTTGGTATGTGTGGCGGTCAAGCGCTGGATCTGCAGGCCGAAGGTCGCCAGATCTCACTGGCCGAGCTGGAACAGGTACACCGCCACAAGACCGGTGCACTGATTGAATGTGCCGTGGCGCTCGGCGCCCTGTGCAAAGCCGATGTCGATGACGCCACGCTGGCTGCCCTGCAAACCTATGCCGCCGCAATTGGCCTCGCCTTTCAGGTGCAGGATGACATCCTTGACATCACAGGTGATACCGCCACCTTGGGCAAGCCACAAGGTTCTGACCTGGCGCTGGAGAAGAGTACCTATCCGGCCCTGCTCGGACTCGAAAATGCCCGTGAGCTGGCTCGCGAACTGCATGGGAAAGCCTTAACAGCCCTGCAATCCTTGCCCTACAATACCGACATTCTGGAAGCGTTTGCCGATTACATCATCGAGCGAACCCACTAAACGCTGGATAACAGTAACAATATGAGCGTTGATATTAGCAATTTCCCCAACCTGGCCCTCGCGGACACTCCGGTCGAGCTGCGTTCCTTGCCCAAAGATCGGCTGCCGGTGCTGTGCAACGAGCTGCGCGAATATCTGCTGCGCTCTGTCAGCCGCTCCAGCGGACACTTTGCCTCCGGTCTCGGCACGGTCGAACTGACCGTGGCCCTGCACTACGTCTACAACACCCCGTTCGATCGGCTGATCTGGGATGTGGGCCATCAGGCCTATCCCCACAAGATCCTGACCGGGCGCCGTGACCAGATCCACACCATCCGGCAGAAAGATGGCCTGCACCCCTTCCCCTGGCGCGGCGAGAGCGAGTACGACGTGCTCTCCGTCGGCCACTCCAGCACCTCCATTGGTGCGGCGCTCGGTATGGCGGTCGCCGCCGAGAGTGAAGGGCTGGGTCGCAAGGTGGTAGCGGTAATTGGTGATGGTGCCATTACCGCAGGGATGGCCTTTGAAGCGCTCAACCACGCCGGCGATGTCCATAAAGACATGCTGGTGATCCTCAACGACAACGAGATGTCCATCTCCGAGAATGTCGGGGCGCTCAACAACCATCTGGCCCGGGTCATGTCCGGCAAGCTCTACACCACCATCCGCGAAGGTGGCAAGAAGGTGCTGGCCGGTCTGCCACCGGTCAAGGAGCTGGCCAAGCGGGCCGAAGAGCACCTCAAGGGGATGGTGGTGCCCGGCACCCTGTTCGAGGAGTTCGGCTTCAACTATATCGGCCCCATCGACGGTCACGATATCGAGGCGCTGGTCGAGACCCTGCGCAACATGCGCAATCTCAAGGGCCCACAGCTGCTGCATGTCAAGACCAAGAAGGGCAAGGGTTACGAGCCGGCGGAGAAAGACCCCATCGGTTATCACGCTGTGCCCAAGTTCAATCCTGACGAGTGTTCCCTGCCGAAAGCGAGCGCCGCCAAACCAACCTTCTCCGCCATCTTTGGCCAATGGCTGTGCGACATGGCCGCCAAAGACGAGAAGCTGGTCGGTATCACCCCCGCCATGCGTGAAGGCTCGGGGCTGGTGAAATTCAGCCAGCAATATCCTGATCGTTACTTCGACGTGGCGATTGCCGAGCAACATGCGGTCACGTTCGCCGCAGGTCTCGCCATCGCCGACAAGAAGCCGGTGGTCGCCATCTATTCGAGCTTCCTGCAGCGTGCCTACGATCAGGTGATCCACGATGTGGCGCTGCAAGATCTGCCGGTGCTGTTCGCCATCGACCGGGCCGGTCTGGTGGGGGCCGATGGTCCGACCCATCAGGGGGCGTTCGACATCAGCTTCCTGCGCACCGTGCCCAACATGGTGGTGATGACGCCATCTGACGAGAACGAGTGCCGCCAGATGCTCTATACCGGCTATCTCCATCAGGGCCCTGCCGCAGTGCGCTATCCGCGCGGCAGCAGCCTGAGCGACGCCCCCATCTCGTCAGAAATGCAGGCACTGGAGCTCGGCAAGGGACGAATCCTGCGAGAGGGCAAGGGCACTGCCATTCTGGCGTTTGGCACCTTGCTGCACCACGCGAAAGCGGCGGCCGAAGCGCTCGATGCCACCTTGGTGGACATGCGCTTCGTCAAACCGATGGATGAGGCGCTGGTGCTGTCGCTGGCGGCCAGCCACGATCACTTCGTCACCATCGAAGATAATGCCATCATGGGTGGCGCCGGTTCGGCGGTGAACGAGTTGCTGATGCGCAATAAACAGTGCAAGCCGGTGCTCAACCTCGGCCTGCCGGATCGCTTCGTCGAACAGGGCACCCAGCAGGAGATCTATGCCCTGCTCGGTCTGGACGATGCAGGCATCCAGCGCAGCATCGAAAGCTGGCTGCAAGCCTGATAACGCTTGAAGCTATCAAACAAAAGAAGGGCGCCTCATTGGCGCCCTTCTTGTTCTTCATAATCTAGAACCTGTTCAAGAACTGTTGCGAGAAGTCCGTCAACAAGGTAAAGAGCAGCGCAGGAACCGGAGTATATGTGAATACATGAGGATTCCGAGCAGCACATGAGCCTTGATCACGGCCTCGCAGTAAGTTCTTGCGCAGGTTATCAACCTTTGTAGATCTTGGGGTTAAACACATCCCGCAGCCAGTCGCCCAGCAGGTTGATGACCAGCACCAGCACCACCAGACAGATTCCCGGGAAGGCGGTGATCCACCAGGAGCCGGAGAAGATGTAGTTGAAGCCGACGCTGATAAGCGAACCGAGCGAGGGCTGATCAACCGGCATCCCCAGACCGAGGAAGGAGAGCGCCGCCTCGCTCATGATGGCGTTGGCCACCTGCACGGTGGAGATAACCAGAATGGGCGACAAACAGTTGGGCAGAATGTGGCGGAACATGATGCGCGGGGCGCGGAACCCCATCACCTTGGCTGCTTCCACATACTCCTTCTTCTTCTCCGCCAACACAGAGGCGCGCACAGTACGGGCATACTGCGGCCACTCGGCGATACCGATGATCACCACCAGCATCATAATGGCAAACTTCGAGTAGAACTCGGAGCCAAAGGTTGCCTGAAAGATGGCGGAGATGATGATCGCCACCATCATGGTGGAGAACGACAGCTGCACATCGGCAAAGCGCATCAACAGGTTGTCAATGCGACCACCGAAATAACCGGCAATCAGACCGATGACGATACCGAGCACCAACTGCAGCGCCACCGCAAACAGGCCGATGGTGAGGGAGATACGGGCGCCATAGAGGATGGTGCTCCAGATATCCCGCCCTTGGTTGTCGGTACCAAGCCAGAAACGCTCCTCGCCGCCTTCGAGCCAGGAGGGGGGCAACTCGGCATCCATCAGATCAAAACTGGTCTGGTCATAGACGTTGTGCGGGGCGAGCCAGGGCGCCAGCAGCGCCGCCAGCACAAATACCACGAACACCGCAAAGCTGAACATGGCTACCTTGTCCCGCAGGAAGTAGTAGACGATGTCAGAGTTCTTGAATCGTGCCCAACGGCTTGGGCTTGCAGTTACAGCGTTACTCATGCTTACCCCTTGGCAGTCAGGTTAACGGTCGGGTTAATCAACCCGTAGAGCAGGTCGACCAGGGTATTGGTCACCACGAAGATCAGTCCCACGAAGATGACGTAGGCGGTGATGAGGGGCGTATCGACCCGGTGGATCGCCTCAAGGAACAGGAAGCCGGTGCCCGGCCACTGGAACACGCTCTCGGTCAGAATGGTGTAGGCCACCATGGTGCCGATCTGCACCCCGCCGACGGTAATGACCGGCAGCATGGTGTTTTTGAGAGCGTGCTGATAGTAGACCTTGTTGTTATCCAGCCCTTTGGCGCGGGCGAATTTGACGTACTCGGAAGAGAGCTGCTCCAGCATCTCGGAACGCACCAACCGGATAAACAGCGGCAGCATGATGGAAGAGAGCGACACCGCGGGCAGGATCAGGTGCAGGATACCATCCCAGGTGAAGAAGCCCGACTCCCAGCCCAGCAGGTTACGGGTCTCGCCGCGGCCATAGGCAGGCAGCCAGCCCAGCTGGATGGAGAAGAGGTACATCAGCATGATGGCGGTCAAAAATACCGGGATCGAGATACCGATACTGCTCCCCGCCATGATGATCTTGGTGGGAATGCTGCGCGGGCGGATCGCCGAATAGACACCGAGTGGAATGGAGACCACCACGATGATGAGCGCGGCAGCAAACACCAGTTCAAGGGTAGCCACCAGCTTGTCGAGGATCACCTCGAGAGCGGGTCGCTTGAAGAAATAGGAGGTGCCCAAATCACCATGCACCGCATTTTTCAAAAAGCGGCTGTATTTGATGAGGAAGGGATCGTTAAGGCCCATCTTCTCGCGCAACTCGTGACGCTGGGCTTCGGAGACGGATTGTCCCACCAGCTCGCGCAACGGGTCACCCAGGTTATCCTGGATGGAGAAGGCGACCAGGCTGATGACGAACATCACTATCACGGCCTGATAGAACCGTTTCAGCAGGAATGTAAACATGCTTGTCCTTCTACGTGGCCTGTGTCGTGGCACAGGCTTCTGTTAGTGGGCGGAGTGACCAGCTGACCACCCCGCCCCGTCCTTCCTTGCGACGTTCTCTTACTTGCTGACCACCAGGTCACCCAGGTAAGGGAAGTTCATCACGTTGACCACCGGCTTGATGTCGACGTTCTTCTTGGCGCCATAGGCCAGATCTTCCCAGTGCAACGGCACGTAGGCAGCATCTTCGATCAGCATGGCTTCGACCTTCTTCAGCATCTCGGCACGCTTGGCCGGATCGGTCTCGGCGTTGGCATCCATCACCAGCTTGTCAGCTTCGGCGTTGGCATAACCGGCGCAGTTGTACTGACCCATACCGGTCTTGGCGTCCTTGGTGAAGGTCAGGAACTCGAAGAAGTTCGCGGTATCTTCGGTGTCGGAGTGCCAGCCGATCAGCTGCATGTCCGCGGCGCACTTGTCAAACTCGGGCCAGTACTGGGCCACCGGCATGGTCTTCAGATCCACCTTGATGTTGATCTTGGCCAGCATGGCGGAGACAGCCTGGGCAATCTTGACGTCGTTGACGTAGCGGGCTGCCGGGGAGATGAAGGTCATCTTGAAGCCTTTCTCGTAACCGGCCTCTTTCATCAGCTCCTTGGCCTTGGCCAGATCATACTGGGGTACCAGCGCCTCGTTGTGACCGGCATAGCCTTTCGGGCTCAGCTGACCAGCAGGGGTACCGAAGCCCTTGTTGATCTTCTCGACGATACCCACCTGGTTGATGGCGTAGTTGATGGCCTGACGCACGCGCTTGTCTTTCAGCGCCGGATTAGTGTTCTGGTTCAGCTCGATGATGATGGCACGGGTACCGGACAGGGTAACCAGCTGGGAGTCCTTGCCATTCTTCACGCGCTCCAGATCGTTCGGCGCAACCGGATAGATCATGTCCACGTCGCCACCCAGCAGGGCTGCAACACGGGTCGCATCTTCCTTGATCGGCACTACGGTCAGGTTCTCGACGTTACCCTTGGAGGCTTTATCCCAGTAGTTGGCGTTGCGGGCATAATCCAGCTTCACACCCTGCTCGCGGAACTTGACAGTGAACGGGCCAGTACCGGAGACGTGGGTAGAGGCATAGGAGTCGCCGTTTTTGACGATCTCGGCCTTGTCTTTGCCCGCTTCGGTCTTGCCGGTGTAGAACTTGGAGTCCATCGGGAAGATGTAGGTGACGGTCTGCAGCACCAGCGGGAAGGGCTTGGCGGTAATCAGATCGACGGTGTAGTCATCGACCTTCTTCACTTCGCTGATGGGATCGAAGATCGCCTTGAAGTCGACGGAGGATTTCAGGCGGTTGACGGTCCACACCACGTCGTCAGCGGTGAAGTCGTTACCGGAGTGGAACTTGACCCCTTTGCGCAGGTGGAAGCGGACGGTCTTGTCGTCAATACGCTCATACTTCTCGGCCAGACGGGGCTCGAACTGCAGGTCCTGGGTGTAACGCATCAGGGGATCGAATACCAGGTGCGACATCTCCAGGGTCTGACCGGAGAGCTGCTCCTGCGGATCCAGCGAAGTGGCGTCAGAAGCGACACCCACCTTGATATCAGCGGCTGAGACACTGAAGGCGAAACCGGCGGCAAACAGCGCCAGGGCAATCTTGGACAATCCTTTCTTCATCTTGTTCTCCATGCTTTTGGCTTTCTTATGACACTTTTTTTGACAAGCAGACCGGCGCACCGGCGCTCTCCTAGCTTGCGATTTCCAGCCCCTCGCGGGACATTCCCTTGAACTCCGGCATGAGGGAGATCAGCTTGCGGCTGTACTCATGCTCGGCATTGGTAAAGAGTTTCTCGGTCTCGGCCACTTCCACCAGATGACCGTGCTGCATCACCCCGATGCGGTCGCACATCTGGCGGATCACCGGCAGATCGTGGCTGATGAACAGCATGGTGAGCTTGAGCTCCTGCTGCAAATCCTTGAGCAGGTTGAGGATCTGGGCCTGCACCGACACATCCAGCGCCGAGGTCGGCTCGTCGCAGATGAGGAAGCGCGGGCGAGTGGCCAGGGCGCGGGCAATGGAGATGCGCTGACGCTGACCGCCGGAGAACTCGTGGGGATACTTGAGGCCAGCACCACGACCGAGACCCACGTGATCCAGCAGATCGCCGACGATCCCCTCGATCTGGCTCTCGCTGCTCGCCAGCTGATGGAAGCGGATCGGCTCGGCAATGATGTCGCGCACCTTCATCCGCGGGTTCATCGACGAATAGGGGTTCTGGAACACCATCTGCATCTGGCGACGCAGCGGGCGACGCTCGCGCTCGCTCTTGAGAGCGGTCAGATCGATCCCCTCAAAGAAGATTTTGCCGGTATCAGGCGGATAGAGACCGGTGATGGCGCGGGCAATAGTCGATTTGCCGGAGCCCGATTCCCCCACCAGACCGAAGGTCTCCCCTTCGAAGATCTCGAAGCTGATGTTGTTGCAGGCGCGCACATACTGGCGGCGGCTCGGGAAGATGGAGTCCTTGGTGACGAACTTCAGATCGACGTTCTCCACCCGCAGCAGCGCCCCTTCATAGGCACGCTCGTCCTGACTCTGGCCAAGCCAGTGGGTCTTGAGGTCAATATTGGTATCCGGCGCACTGGCATCCTCGATATAGGAGACCAGCGGGAAACGCACCAGCTTCACGTCGGAGCGAGGTACCGCCGAGATGAGGCTGCGGGTATAGGGGTGATTGGGGCTGCCCAGTACCTGTTCGGTCAGGCCGAACTCCACCAGATCGCCGCGATACATCACCGCCACCTTGTCGGTAACGTTGGAGACCACCCCCATGTCGTGGGTCACCAGCATGCAGCCCACCTGACGCTCTTTGCAGAGGGCGCGGATAAGCTGGAGGATCTGATCCTGGATGGATACGTCGAGCGCCGTGGTCGGCTCATCGGCGATGATCAGCTCCGGATCGCAGGAGAGCGCAATGGCGATAACCACCCGCTGACGCATGCCACCGGAGAACTGGTGCGGATACTGCTTGATACGCAGCTCCGGCTGCGGAATACCCACCGCCCCCATCAGCTCCAGCGCCTTGGCAAAAGCAGCTTCGCGAGAGAGGTCGGTATTGGCCAGAATGGTCTCCACCAACTGATGCTCAACGGTGAACAGCGGGTTGAGGGAGGTCATGGGGTCCTGGAAGATGAACCCGATACGGGAGCCACGGATGGCCCGCATCTCGTTCTGGCTCTTGCCGGAGATGAGCTCGCCATTGAGATAGATATCGCCACGGGCGATGCGACCCGGCGGGCTCAGGAGGTCGATAACGGCGTTGCCGATGGTGGACTTGCCGGCGCCGGATTCACCGACCACCCCGACAATCTCACCCTTTTCGATAGAGAAAGAGAGATCCTTCACCGCGGCCAGCACCCCGTAGCGGGAGGGGTACTCGATCCGCAAGTTCTTTACTTCGAGCAAGGACATGTTTACCTCTGCGGGGGACATCCGTCCCAAATAATTCGTCCGTAAATCAGCCGCAGATGCCGGTTGTTACCTTGGGCAATATTTGCTCAATCCATGAGGCAGCGAAACCAGCGATCCGGGCGGGTTTTTTGCATTTTTTTGGAATAACCCGCGAGTAACTTAGACGGTTTGACCACGGGTGTAAATGATTGAGTTATACAATTCCGCAATGTTTTGTGCAGATAACCACCAATTCGGCAGAGATAAATGATGATTTTCATCACACAAATGGCCGGTGCGTCCGCACATCTATTGGTATCATTACTTTAATTTCAACAACAACGCAACAAGCAGCATTTATCACTATTTCCAAAACGATCACCAGCCCCGAATGAGTAGTGAATATTTATGTGAAATGGATGATAAACGGCAGCATATGCCGATGAATGAAAATTAAGCAGATATAAATCGGGGGATGCCAGAACGGTCATCCCCCGGAAGATGGCTCTCAACCGAGCCAGAATGCCAGTAATTGCATACAAAACAGGGCGAACAGGCCGGCGATCAGATCGTCCAGCATGATGCCCAGGCCACCGTGGATCCGGCGATCAAACCAGGAGATGGGCCAGGGCTTGAGCACATCAAACAACCGGAACAGCGCGAATCCCGCCACCACCCACTCCCAACCGGCTGGCGCTGCGATCATGGTGACGCCAAAGCCGATCACCTCGTCCCAGACGATGGCGCCGTGATCCGGCATACCGATGGCATCGGTGGCGCTCTGGCAGATACGAATACCGACCACAAAACCCACCGCCAGCAAGGCGATAAACCAGTGGGTCGGCAGCCCGCTCACCAGCAGGTAGAGCGGAATGGCCGCCAGGGTGCCCATGGTGCCCGGCGCCTTGGGGCTGAGACCGGAACCAAACCCCACCGCCAAAAAATGAAGCGGATTTTTCAGATCCAGTCGTGTCAGCTCGAGCTTTATCCTGAACAAACTCATGCGAAGTGATCCCACCCTTTCAGTTGCAACTCGACCGCCTGGTCGCCACGCAGGTAGTCGATGCCCGGCTCGCCCGCCACGATGCGGCCGATGCGGCTGAACTTGACCCCGCTGTGGGCCAGCGCCGTATCGAGCGCGCCGCGGTGCTCCTCCGGTACGGTGAAGCAGAGCTCATAGTCATCGCCACCGGCCAGCGCCAGTTGCCACGCATCCTGCTCGCTCACCGCATCCTGCAGCACCGGTGAGAGCGGCAGCAGATCGAGATCGATCTGGGCACGCACACCGGACGCCTTGAGGATATGGCCGAGATCCGATGCCAGACCATCGGAGAGATCCAGCGCACTGCCCGCCAGCCCGCGCAGCGCCTGTCCGGCCAGAATGCGGGGATGGGGGTGGTCGAGCCGTGGCAGCACGGCAGCCAGCTGGTTCTCGTTGAGGGTGCGTTTGCCCAGCAGGTGGGAGAGCGCCAGCGCGGCATCACCCAGAGTGCCGGTCACATAGATGCCGTCACCGGCTTTGGCACCGCTGCGCATCAGGGCGCGACCGGCAGGCACCGACCCCTTCACCGAGATGGTGATGGAGAGCGGCCCGCGGGTCATGTCTCCGCCCACCAGCGCCACGTTGTAGTACTCGGCCAGTTCCAGAAACCCTTCGGCAAAACCGGCAACCCAACCTTCGTTGATGGCAGGCAGGGTCAGCGCCAGCGACACCCAGCGCGGCTCGGCCCCCATGGCGGCGAGATCGGAGAGATTGACCGCCAGCGCCTTGTAGCCGAGATCCACCGGATCCATGTCGGGAAAGAAGTGTACGCCGCTCACCAGAGTGTCGGTGCTCACCGCCAGCTGGGTATCGGTGGGCAGGGTCAGCAGGGCACAGTCATCTCCAGGGCCCATCACCACGTCCTTGCGGGCGTGGGGGACCTTGAAGTACTTATCAATCAGCTCAAATTCACCCATACAGTAAAAAGCCAGCAATAAGCTGGCTCCTCTCTTAGATGCTGACGGACAGCAGGATCAACGCTTGTTCAGCGATTTGATCACCTTGTCCAGTACACCGTTGACAAACTTGTGGCTGTCATCGGCAGCAAAAGCTTTGGCCAGCTCGATCGCTTCGTTGATGACCACGCGCGGCGGTACATCATCACGACGAGTCAGCTCGTAGGTCGCCAGACGCAGGATCGCCTTGTCCACCATGTCCACTTCTTCCAGCGGACGGGAGAGGAAAGGTGCAAACACCTTGTCCAGCTCGCTGCAGTGGAGGGCTACCCCGAACAGCAGATCGCGGAAATAGTTCAGGTCTACACCCTTGGTGTCCTGATCGATCTTGAACTGCTCTTCGATGTCACCCACGTTAGCCTTGGTCATCTGCCACTGGTAGATGGCCTGGGTGGCGCAATGGCGGGCTTTACGGCGCTCAGACGGTTTCAATGTACTTCTCCTCGTTACACGTCCAGTTCTTTCAGGACGTTGATCATTTCGAGCGCTGCCAGTGCAGCCTCTGCACCCTTGTTACCCGCCTTGGTACCTGCACGCTCGATGGCTTGTTCAATGTTTTCAGTGGTCAGCACACCGAAGGCAACGGGAATTTCATATTCCATCATTACCTGGGCCATGCCCTTGCTGTTCTCGTTTGCCACCAGGTCGAAGTGATAGGTGCCGCCACGGATGACAGTACCGACCGCCACGATGGCGTCGTATTGACCACTCTTGGCCAGCTTCTTGATGACCAATGGCATTTCAACCGCGCCCGGCACTTTTACCAGTGTCAGGTTGCTGTCCTGCACTTGACCTTGACGCTTCAGTACGTCCACCGCGCCGTTCACCAGACTGTCGTTGATGAAGCTGTTGAAACGGGCAACAACAATAGCAACGCGCGCCTCAGGAGCGGCGATATTTCCTTCGATAACCTTCATTGGAAATCCTGTATCTGTGCAATCAAAAGGGCCGGAGTCAAAAGTGCGCACATTCTAGCACAACAGACCCACGACAAAAACCATGGCCGCAATAGACGGCCATGATCGCGATTTAATCAGTCCGGCGCGCTTACTCACCGGTGAATTCCACGACTTCCAAGCCGAAACAGCACGGAAGGGGATGGTACTTCTCTGGCAGAACGTTACTCGCCGATGTACTCAACCACTGCCAGACCGAAACCACCCGGAAGGGGATGGTACTTCTCTGGTGGAGCTTTACTCGCCGACGTACTCAACCACTTCCAGACCGAAACCACCGAGGGCATGGTACTTCTTCGGCGAGCTCAAGAGGCGCATCTTGCTTACGCCAAGGGCCTTGAGGATCTGGGAACCAACGCCCACCCGGCGCGAAGTCCCCTGCCACTTGGCTCCTTCCGGAGCCAGTCCCTTGTCGGCGGCGTCAAAACCCTTGACCCTAGCAAGCAGCTCGGCGCCCTGGGCTTCCGCCCCCAAAATCACCAGCACGCCGCCCTCGTCGGCGATGCGGGCCATGGATTTGGGCAGCGGCCAGCTGCGGGCTGCATGACGGTCGGTCAGCAGCAGATCGCTCAGCACATCGTGCAGATGAACGCGCACCAGGGTCGGCTGGTCGGCCTGTACCTCACCCTTTTTCAGGGCGAAGTGAACCTGATTGTCGATGGTGTCACGGAAGGTGATGAGGTCAAACTCGCCAAATTCGGTGGGCAGCTTGCACTCGGCCACCTTCTCGACCGTGGTCTCGTGCTGGTTGCGGTACTCGATAAGGTCGGCGATGGTGCCGAGCTTAATGCCGTGCTCCTCGGCGAACACCTCCAGATCCGGACGGCGCGCCATGGTGCCATCTTCGTTGAGGATCTCGACGATGACGGCGGCAGGCTCGAAACCGGCCAGACGGGCCAGATCGCAGCCCGCTTCGGTGTGACCGGCACGGGTCAGTACGCCGCCATCCTGCGCCATCAGCGGGAAGATGTGGCCCGGCTGCACCAGATCGGCCGCCTTGGCATTGGCCGCCACAGCGGCCTGTACGGTCACCGCACGATCGGCGGCTGAGATACCTGTGGTCACCCCTTCTGCCGCCTCGATGGAGACTGTAAAGGCGGTGGAGAACTGGGCATTGTTGCGATCCACCATCAGCGGCAGCGCCAATTGCTTGCAGCGATCCCGGGTCAGGGTCAGGCAGATGAGGCCACGGCCGTAGCGGGCCATGAAGTTGATATCCTCCGGACGGACGCAGGAGGCGGCCATGATGAGGTCCCCTTCGTTCTCCCTGTCTTCGTCATCCATCAGGATCACCATCTTGCCAGCCTTGATATCGGCAATGATTTCCTGGGTTGTGCTCAGCGCCATGGGCTACTCCATCAGTGTACTTGGGGGTTGAGCCAGCAGGCTCAACGCAAATGCGAGTGTATGTTGCTCTAAATTGGGGCTCGCGGCTCCATTTCAATCAGAGCGGGATCACAGAAAATCGTTTTGGTGGCCAGATTCAGCGCACACCGTCAGAGAAAACCGGCCTTGGCCAGTGTCTCCATGGTCAGGGTCGAGGCGCTGCTCTCCTGGGACTTGCCCATCATCAGTCGCTCCAGATAACGGGCAATCTGATCCACCTCGAGGTTGACCTTGTGGCCTGGCTTCCAGCTGGCAATAGTGGTCTCCTGCGCGGTGTGGGGCACGATGGTCAGGCGAAACAGGTCCCCCTGCACGGCGTTGACGGTGAGGCTGATGCCATCCACCGCAATGGAGCCCTTCTCGGCGATGTAGCGGGAGAGCTCGCCCGGCGCCTTGATCCAGTACTCGATGGCGCGGCCGCTGCTGGAGACGCTTTTCACCTCCCCTACCCCATCCACATGGCCGGAGACCAGATGGCCGCCGAGGCGGGAGGTGGGCATCAGCGCCTTCTCGAGGTTGACCCGATCGCCCACTCTGGCGGCGGCAAAACCGGTACGGGAGAGGGTTTCCAGCGACACGTCGGCGGTATAACTCTTGTCGCCCAGCGCCACCACGGTGAGGCAGACGCCGTTGGTGGCGATGGAGTCGCCCAGTTTGACGTCGCTAAAATCCAGACCTGGTGCGTGGACAGTGAGGGCCATGTCATCGCCCTGACGGCGCAGCTCGGCCAGGGTTCCCACCGCTTCGATAATTCCGGTAAACATGCAGATCACCTTGCTGATGACGGGGGCTGCTTATGCCCCCTTGAACATTGATAAATCAGGCTATTTTGGCGGTAATGCGAATATCCGGCCCCACCATGCGCACATCCTTGATGGCGAGCTTGGGGGCCTGGAACAGCCGGGTCAGACCCGGCAGATGGAACAGGCCGCGCCCCTCGTCGCCCATCAGTTTGGGCGCCTGATAGAGCACCAGCTCATCCACCAGCCCTTTTTCCAGCAGAGCGCCGCAGAGCCGCGGGCCCGCCTCGACCAGCACCGAGTTGACGTTCTGCTTGGCCAGCAGCATGAAGAGGCTGACCAGATCCAGCTTGCCATCCAGCAGCGGCAGCTCCAGCTGCTGCACCCACTCGGGCCACTCGCCGGACGCCTTGTGCCGAGCCAGCAGCACCGGGCTCTCGCTCTGGAACATCGGCAGATCCGGGGTGAGCCGGTTTTGCGAATCGACGATGACCCGCAGCGGCTGGCGCAGGGTCTCCTTGGGATAACTCGCCTTGACCGAGGGGGGCAGCTCGTCCCAGCGCACGGTCAGGGAAGCGCCATCGGCCAGCACGGTTTCAGCGCTGGAGAGTACCGCATCGTGGCGGGCCCGCAGCCGTTGCACGTCACGGCGCGCATCCGGGGAGGTGATCCACTGGCTCTCGCCGCTCGCCATGGCGGTGCGGCCATCGAGGCTGGCCCCCAGCTTGACGGTCACCCGCGGGAAGGCGGTACGCATCCGCTTGAAAAAGCCCGGGTTGAGCGCTTCGGCTTCGCTCGCCAGCAGGCCGAAATCTGTCTTGATCCCCGCTTCGGAGAGCATCCGCAGGCCACGTCCGCCCACCTGGGGATTGGGATCGACCATGGCCGCCACCACCCGGGCCACGCCAGCGTTGATCAGCGCCTCGGCGCAGGGGGGAGTACGACCGTGGTGGGAGCAGGGTTCGAGGGTCACATAGGCGGTGGCGCCGCGGGCGTTGTCACCGGCGGCGCGCAGGGCGTAAACCTCGGCATGGGGCTCGCCCGCCTTCTGATGCCACCCTTCGCCAACCACCACGCCATCCTTGACCAGCACGGCGCCGACGCAGGGATTGGGGGCCGTGGTGTAGCGGCCGCGGCGGGCCAGTTCGAGGGCCCGACTCATCCATTGGTAATCATCTTGACTAAACATCCGGGCTCCTTTGACAACACATCTCGACTTTACGCAGTATCGTAGGTTCGATTAGCGCAGCGTAATCGGACGCGGCAACATGGGTGAGAATGGCGGTTTACTTTTCCAGCTTGGCAATCTCTTCGCCAAACTCGCGAATATCTTCGTGTCCTGAGGTAGAGAGGGGCGAAGCGGATATCCACTTGCCCATCCGATACCATCATTTCTCCAATTTGGCGATCTCTTCACCAAACTCGCGAATATCTTCGTGTCCTGAGGTAGAGAGGGGCGAAGCGGATATCCACTTGCCAATCCGATACCATCATTTCTCCAATTTGGCGATCTCTTCGCCGAACTCGCGAATATCTTCGAAGCTGCGATAGACGGAGGCAAAGCGGATATAGGCCACCTTGTCCAGACTCTTGAGCTCATCCATCACCAGATTGCCCACCAGCTCGGAGGCGACTTCGCGCTCGCCGGTGGCACGCAGGCGGGATTTGATATGGTTGACCGCCTTTTCGATGGCCTCCATGCTCACCGGCCGCTTCTCCAGCGCCCGCAGGATGCCGGCGCGCAGCTTGTCTTCATTGAACGGCTCGCGGGAACCGTTGGACTTGATGACGCGGGGCATCACCAGCTCGGCCATCTCGAAGGTGGTAAAACGCTCGTGACAGAGCAGACACTCACGACGGCGGCGCACCTGATGGCCTTCTGCCACCAGACGGGAATCGATCACCTTGGTATCAACCGCACTACAGAATGGGCAATGCATCGGACCTCCGGCGTTAATGGAACAGGGACCGGCCCGGCGGGCCAGGATCTAGGTCGGCCAGTGTAGCACGGCCATCCAAAACCGGTAAAAGCCAGAAAAAACAATGCCACCCGAAGGTGGCATTGGTCTCAAACCGGATGGTCTGACTTATCAGCCATAAACCGGGAAGCGGCGGCAGATATCCAGCACCTTCTCACGCACGGTGGCCAGCACGGCATCGTTGTCGTGGTTGTCCAGTACGTCGCAGATCCAGTGGGTCAGCTCGATGGACTCGGCTTCCTTGAAACCACGGCGGGTGATGGCGGGGGTACCGATCCGCACACCGGAGGTGACGAACGGGGAGCGCGGGTCGTTGGGCACGGAGTTCTTGTTGACGGTGATGTTGGCTTTGCCCAGCGCAGCGTCAGCATCCTTACCGGTCAGCTCGCGGCCGATCAGATCAACCAGCATCAGGTGGTTGTCGGTACCGCCGGAGACGATCTTGTAACCGCGCTCGATAAAGGTGGCAGCCATCGCCTTGGCGTTTTTCACGACCTGAGCCTGATAGGTCTTGAACTCCGGCTCCAGCGCCTCTTTGAAGGCAACAGCTTTACCGGCGATGACGTGCATCAGCGGGCCGCCCTGACCACCCGGGAAGACGGCAGAGTTGAGCTTCTTGTAGAGCTCTTCGTCGTCAGCGGCGGAGAGGATCAGACCACCGCGCGGACCTGCCAGGGTCTTGTGAGTGGTAGAGGTGACCACGTGAGCGTGGGGAACCGGGTTCGGGTAGACGCCAGCGGCAATCAGACCAGCCACGTGAGCCATGTCGACGAACAGGTAGGCACCGACCTTGTCGGCGATTTCGCGCATGCGGGCCCAGTCAACGATGCCGGAGTAGGCAGAGAAGCCACCGATCATCATCTTCGGCTTGTGCTCGACAGCCTGACGTTCCATGTCGTCGTAGTCGATCTTGCCGGACTCATCGATACCGTAAGGCACGATGTTGTAAAGCTTGCCGGAGAAGTTGACCGGAGAGCCGTGGGTCAGGTGACCGCCGTGGGCCAGGTTCATGCCCAGTACGGTGTCGCCCGGCTGCAGCAGAGCCATGTAAACGGCGCTGTTGGCCTGAGAGCCGGAGTGCGGCTGCACGTTGGCGTAAGTGGCACCGAACAGCTCTTTGGCGCGCTCGATAGCCAGGGTTTCGACCACATCCACATACTCGCAACCACCGTAGTAACGCTTGGAGGGGTAACCTTCGGCGTACTTGTTGGTCAGCTGGGAGCCCTGGGCTTCCATGACACGGGGGCTGGTGTAGTTCTCAGACGCAATCAGCTCGATATGCTCTTCCTGACGACGGGTTTCGTCTGTGATGGCCTGCCACAATTGCGGATCATAATTGGCGATGGTCATGTCACGTTTCAACATCCGTTTCTCTCCTGAAAATCGTTTGCGCGTTAGGTGAAGTGGGCGCGGGCATTGTAACGTGAGCTGGATCAAAGAGACAGTCCAACCACCTAAAAAAATGTTGAATTTATGTTGTAAAAAGCAAGATTCCCTCCCCGTTCAATACCCTGGCCGCTCCGCCAAACGACTCATTTTTCATCCCGCTGCGGGCGGGCAAAACCCGAAGGGGATCACAACGCCCTCTTTATCCATCCTGTAACATATTCATTCGAAACAAATTTAATGATGATGGAGCTGATTGCAGCCATGCATCCGAGGGGCTGCACCTAACCGGAGGAGTTCAAGATGGACCATCTGCTGACATTCGTGATCCTGGCTGTCTTTTTTCTGTTCTACTGGGTCTACTACACCAGCCAACGCAAACATCTCCCCACCACCTCGTGGGAGCAACTCCCCACCAAAGCCGAATATCTGGCGGCCCACCCTGAATCAGTCGATGGCGATATCATCTTCTGTTATCACTGCGGCCACCACGAGTTGCTGGAGGTAGGAATGGTGCACCTGACCGATTTTCGCCGGGAATGGGTCTGTGCCAAGTGCAAGCAGGTGCTGTTTCGGGAGATCGAATAACAGCGCAGGGGCTGGCCCCCTCCCTAAACGTTGTGCATCGCCAGCAGGGATCAGAACTGCGCATCCCTGTTGGCCGTCAGCCACTGCTGCAACCCGCTCACCGCCGCGTCAAATTGCGCCCCGATTGTCGCAGGCTCCCCGCCTCCCACCTCAAGAGCCGCACAGTGGCTGGCAAATTCGGTCAACCCCAGCGCCAGCGCACTCCCCTTGAGCTTGTGCGCCAGCTGACGTTGCTCTTTCCCCTCACCCTGAGCCAACTTATCCACCAACACCCGCCCTTGCGACTCAAACAGCGCGACCAGCTGGCGGATCCGCGCCATGCCGAGCAGGGGCAGATCGGCGTCCAGCACCGGATTGGCCCACTCAGGCTGGTTAGTTGGGGGCGCGGCTGCTGATAATTGCACCCGCGGCTCAATAGCGGCGCCCTCTTGCCGAAACAGCTGATCGATGGCGTTCGCCAGCACCGCCAGCCGCACCGGCTTGCCGACAAAATCGACAAACCCGGCGGCAAGGCAGTGGCGGATATCCTCCGGATACATCTGGGCCGAGATGGCGATGGCGGGCAGCGGCCGCTCATGCATCTCCTCGCTGATGGCTGCCAGATCCTCGCGCAGGGTCATACCGTCCATATCGGGCAGATTGATATCGAGCAGCGCCAGCTCGAAGGGGCGCTCGGTCACCAGCGCCAGCGCGCTGCGACCATCCTCCGCCAGGGTGACGCGATGGCCGAGGCGGGTCAGCATGCCGTGCGCCACCAACCGGTTGATCTCGTTATCCTCCACCAGCAGGATGTCACGGGACTGGCCAAGGTGCAGCGGTTGCGCCTCGGCAGGCAGCTGGGCACTCGAGCGTTGCAACGGCAGACTGAAGCTGAATTCACACCCCTTGCCCGGTTCGCTGGCAAGGATAAGCTCGCCCCCCATGGCGGCCACCAGCTTGCGACTGATCGCCAACCCCAGCCCGGTGCCGCCCTGATGGCCTATATCGCGCTTGCGCTGGCGAAACGCCTCGAACACCGCCGCCTGCTCATCGGCCGGAATGCCGGGGCCGGTATCGCGCACCACAAACCGGATGCAGGGCTCGGCGCAAGGGCCTTGGCAGGCAAGAGGCGCCACCGTCAGGGTAATCTGGCCACGGGCGGTAAACTTGACCGCATTGCCGAGCAAGTTGCCGAGCACCTGGCGCAGCTTGCCCAGATCCCCCTCGACCACAGGCGCCAGCCCGGGCGCATATTCCAGCGCCAGAGTGACCCCCTTGGCCGCAGCCTTTGGCCGGAACAACGCGCTGAGCTCATCCACCAGCTGGAACAGGGGGAAGGGTTCGCGGCGCGCCTCCACATGGCCCGCCTCTATCTTGGAGTAGTCGAGAATGTCGTTGAGGATCTCCAGCAGGGATTCGCCGCTGTGCTCGATGGCGGCCAGATAGCGCTGCTGGGTCTCGCTGAGATGGGTATCTTCCAGCAGCGTCAGGCCCCCGAGAATGCCGTTCATGGGGGTGCGGATCTCGTGGCTCATGGTGGCGAGAAACACCGACTTGGCGCGGTTGGCCTGTTCTGCCTCGGCGCGGGCCTGCCGCTGCTTCTCCACCTCCTCATTGAGCCGCTCGTTGGCGTGGCTGAGCTGGCCGGTGCGCTCCTCGACCCGCGACTCCAGCTCTCGCTGATAGCGGCCCAGCTCAACCGCATTGTCACGAAACACCTGCAAGGCCCGGCCCAGCTCCGCCAACTCATCGCGCCCGGTGCTGGCGATCGGCTCAAGAGGGACCAGATCCCCGCGCGCCAACCGGCTCATCCCCGCCACCGCCCGTTGCAGCGGCCAAACGATCCGGCCGTAGACCATGCGCCACATCAGCAGCATCAGCAGTAGCAGCGTGAGCAGGCCAATGGCCATCAACGCCTGCTCCAGCAGCCTGAGGCGCTCGCTTAGCGCCTGCTGGCTCTGCCCCAGCGAATCGCGGGCACGGCTGACCAGCTCACCGACCTGCTGGTTGAGGCTGCTCATCAGGGCCTCATTGGCATTGGCCAGCACCCGCAGCGCCTCCCCCTTGCCGAGCCAGTCGCTGCGCAGCTGCACCAGCTTGTCGCTCTGCGCCAGCACGGTCAGCGCCTGCTCCACCGCCTGCCTGCGGGCCGGATCGGTCACTGCCCCGGCCCGCAGTTGCAAGATGGCCAGCTCCCGCTGCCCCTCTTGCAATAGCGTTTGCAACTGTTCCTGCCGTTCGCTGCGCCACATCTCCTCGATACGCTGCTGCTGCATCAGGGTGCGATGACGCAGCTCGGTCATCTGCTCCAGCCAGTCGAGATCCTGCTCCAGCAGGCGGTCCAGCGTCCGGGCCGCCTGCGCACCTTGCTGTTGGTAGAGGGAACCCAACCCCGCCACCATCACGGTTTCGGCATTCTCCATCTGGCTTCTCGCCAGCTCGGCGATCTGCCCGGCTGCCGCCACCAGACGGGCCCGCTGCGCTTCACCCTGCGCCATCAGGGTCAACCGCTCCCCCACCAGCCAGCCCTGCTGGCCCAGATTGCCGATGATGCTCTGACTGAGCTGATCGAGGCTTGTTGAACCCTGCCCACGGCCAAGTTGCGCCAGCACCTGTTGCAGTTGTTGCCCCTGCAGGGTGAGCAAGCGTCCCTGATGCTCCCGCTCCTGCTCGCTGGTTGCGGTGGCCAGCAGCCGTGACGCGCTCTGGATCTCGCCGCTGAGGCGAGAGAGCGTGCGCGCCAGCTCCTGATCGGCCAGAGTCTGCTGCACCCCTTGCTCCAGCTGGCGCAGATGGCTAAGCCCCACCCAACCCAGCAGGGAAGCACTCAGTGTGAGTAATGCCATCAAGGAGAAGGCCAGCAGCAACTTGCCACCCAGGCCGGAAAAGATTCTCACGGGAAGTCCCTTGGTTGTGGTCGGCTTTGACCGGATAATATGGCCCAACACTTTAACAAAACCCTTGGCCATGCGAAGCGTCTATCTCTCCCCGTTGTTGCTGATCTGGTTGCTAATGCTTCCCCGCGCCGCCCTCGCCTTTACGGTCGATATCTGGCCCGGCGGCGAATTCAGCGGCCAGCCGCTGCGCCAGCAGTGGCCGGAACCCGCTGCGGCAACCAAATCGCTGACCCTCTGTGCCCTCTACCCCCATCTGCGCGACGCCTACTGGCTTTCGGTCAATCAGGGCATGGTAGACGAAGCGAAGCGGCTGGGAGTCAAGTTGCAGATCCACGAAGCGGGGGGCTATGGCGCCCTCGCCGAGCAGCGCCAGCAGTTGCTGCGCTGCGTGCAGGAAGGGAGCGACGCCATCTTGCTCGGCGCGGTGAGCTATCAGGGCTTGCGCGAGGCCATCAAGGTCACACCGCTGCCGGTCTTTGGTCTGGTCAACGATCTGCCCAGCGGTCTGGTGCAGGCCAAGGTGGGGGTCTCCTGGTACCAGATGGGCTGGCAAATCGGCCACTGGCTGGCGCAGCGCCACCCCGCCGGTAGCAAACCGGTCTCGGTTGCCCTCTTCCCCGGCCCGCAGGCGAGCGGCGGCAACAACTTCGTAGAGCCGGGCTTTGCCGATGCCATCAAGGGGAGCGCCATCAAGCTGGTCACCACCGAGCGCGGCGACAACAGCCGGGAAATCCAGCGCACGCTGGTGCAGCAGACGCTGGCCCGCTATCCCGGCCTCGACTATCTGGTGGGGGGCGCCATCGCAGCTGAAGTGGCCGTCAACGAACTGTCACAGCGCCATCTCGACAGGCCTCAGGTGCTGAGCACCTACTTCAGCCACGGGGTACAGCGGGGCCTGCGCCGGGGCAAGATCCTGGCCGCCAACAGCGATCAGATGCGGCTGCAGGGGCGCCTTGCGGTCGCTCAGGCGGTCTGCCTGCTGCAACACCCTGATGCCAATGCCGAGCAGTGCCCTCGGGTGATGGGGCCACCCATTCTGACGCTGTCTGCGCCGCTGGCCGACCCCGCCGATTCCCTCTCGGATGGCGCTTTTCGTCCCGTCTATCGGGTCGAATAGCCGTTCCAAATCCGATCAGCACACTCAAGGAGAAGAGATGAAAGAGTTACATGCCAGCTGCCTGTGCGGCGCCGTCGCCCTGACCCTGCCGGATCAGTTCGACTACATGGGTAACTGCCACTGCAGCGAATGCCGCAAGTTTTCAGGGGGAGATTACGCCTCGGTCGGCGGACTGGATGGCAACAAGGTCACCATAGTGAAGGGGGAAGAGGCCATCGGCCGCTACCGGAAATCGGCAGAGACCACCCTGGCATTCTGTCGTCACTGCGGCTCCAGCCTGTTCAGCCAGAAGAGCAGCAGCGGCAAGATCAATCTGCGGTTGGGGGTACTGGACGATGTGCCGAGCCAGCGACCCGCATTTCACATCTTCGTCGGCTCCAAGGCGCCCTGGCACCAGATTGGCGACGACTGCCCGCAATTTGATACCCGCCCGCCGGTCTGATACCCGGTCAAACAGGCCAGGGCCACCGCAACGGAGTCAGGAGGCTATCTCGCCGGCAAACAGATAGCCTTCACCATGGACGGTGACAAACAGCTGGGGATCCCGCGGATCCGCTTCCATCTTGCCGCGCAGCCGCCGGATCAACACATCTATGGTGCGATCGCTCGGGCCATCGCCGCGATGGCTGATAAGGGTCAGGATCCGCTCCCGACTGAGCACCCGCCCGGCATGGGCGACAAAGGCCACCAGCACTTCATATTCGGCCTTGGTCAGGCGCACCGGCACTCCGTCCTTGCTGAGCTGGCGACGGGGGATGTCAAAACGCCAGGGGCCAAAGCGCACCGCATCGTCAGCCACCGCAGGCTCGCTCGGCGCGGCGGCCGCCAGCGAGATCCGCCACAGCAGATTCTTGACCCGCACCAGCAGTTCCCTGAGCTCGAACGGCTTGGTGACATAGTCGTCGGCCCCCATCTCGAGGCCGACAATCCGGTCCACCGCATCGCTGCGGCCGGTGACCAGAATGATCCCCACCGTGCTGCGCGCCCGCAGTTCACGGGTCAGCAGCAGACCATCTTCCCCCGGCAGGTTGATATCCAGCATCACCAGATCGACTGTTTGTTCCGCCAGCACGGCGCGCATCTCCTGGCCGTTTTCGACCGCCGTCACCCGATAGCCCTCCCGCTCGAAATAGCCGGTCAGCTTCTCGCGGGTAACCGCATCATCTTCAACAACCAGAATGTGGTAGCTCATGGGCAGGGTTCACGATGGTCGACAAGGGAGGATTATTCTATTCACATTTTGTCATAAATACCCCTATTTCATTAATTTGTGGCGGCAGCCCTGTTCACAACGCATCCCTATCATGGCTCCCATCAAAAAAGTGATGTGAGAGAGCATGATGAAAAAACTGTGGCACTTCCTGCGCACCCCCAGCCGTCGCTGGTCGGTACTGGCGCTGCTTCTGGTGGGCGTCGGCGTCACCCTCGCGGGCACCGTCGGCCTGCACTACGGCTTTGAGAAAACCAGCAGCCTCGAATTCTGTATCTCCTGCCACTCCATGAAAGACACCGTCTATCCGGAGTACAAGGAGTCCATCCACTTCAAGAATGCCTCCGGGGTACAGGCGGTCTGTACCGACTGTCACCAGCCGAAGGACTTTGTCGGCAAGGTGGCCCGCAAGATGGAGGCGGCCAACGACCTCTATCAGGAGTACATAGGCCACAGCATCGACACCCAGGAGAAGTTCGAGGACCGGCGCCTGCATCTGGCCGAGAAGGTGTGGGCACGGATGAGCAGCCAGAACTCCAAGACCTGCAAGTCCTGCCACAGCTACGACAACATGGATCACGCCAAGCAGTCCCCGGCGGCAGCGCAGGCGATGAAAGATGCGGCGGCGAAGAACATGAACTGCATCGAGTGCCACAAGGGCATCGCCCACGAACTGCCCAACATGGCGGGGGGCTTCCGGGCCACTTACGCCACCCTGGTCAACGACGCGCAAGAGGCGCCAGCCGCCGAGACCCTCTACAACCTGGGTGAAAAAGATCTCTACGCCAGCGAACAGAGCACCGACCCGGTCGGCAAACTGCTGCCTGCCTCCCGCATCGATGTCGTAGACCGCAGCGGCGATCGCCTCAAGGTGACCATCGAAGGGTGGCGCGAGAGCGACGGCAAGGGCCGGGTGCTGAGCGAATACATGGGCAAGCGGGTCTTCGTCGCCACCATCCGTGACGAACTGAAAGCGAACGAGAAAGTGCTCAAACAGGAGACCGACAGCGCCACTCATATCAAGTGGGAGCAGGTTCAGGTGCAGGCCTGGGTCGATGGCAAGGGCTTTGAGTCCTCGCTCAAGCCGATCTGGGATTACGCCGGCGAGATGTACAAATCCACCTGCAACTCCTGCCACGGCGCGCCGGATCCCGCTCACTTCACTGCCAACGGCTGGATCTCGGGGCTCAAGGCGATGTCTGCCTACTATCGCCTGAGCAAGGAAGAGGAGCGCACCCTGCTCAAATACCTGCAAAACCATGCCGCCGATACCGGTGGTCAGGGCAGCCACTAAGTCCGGATTCGAAAGAGGAATAACAAGATGATCAATATTTCCCGTCGTGGTTTTCTGGGTGGCTTGCTGGCCAGCGGTGCCTCTGCCCTGATCGGCCCCTCCCTGCTCGGTCGCGCCGTGATGGCCGCCGAGTCTGGCGACAAGCTGGTGCAGTCCGGCTCCCACTGGGGCGCCTTCCGTGCCCGGGTGGTCGATGGGCGCTGGGTCGAGACCCAGCCGTTCGAGCATGACAAGCACCCCACCGACATGCTCAAGGCCTTGAGTGAGGTGGTCTACAACCCCTCCCGCATCCGCTACCCCATGGTGCGGCTGGACTGGCTGCGCAAGGGGCACCAGTCCGACACCAGCGAACGTGGCCAGAACCGCTTCGTGCGGGTGACCTGGTCCCAGGCGCTGGACTTCTTCTATCACGAGCTGGAGCGGGTGCAGAAGATCTATGGCCCGAGCGCCCTCTATGCCGGCCACTCCGGCTGGCAGTCGGTGGGCAAGCTGCACTCCGCTGGTGCCATGCTGGGGCGCGCCATGAACCTGCACGGCACCTATCTGGCCAAGGCTGGTGACTACTCCACCGGTGCCGCCCAGGTGATCCTGCCCCACGTGGCGGGCGCCATGGAGGTATACGAGCAGCAGACCTCCTGGCCGCTGGTGCTGGAACACAGCAAGACCATCGTTATCTGGGGCTCCGATCCCATCAAGAACCTGCAGGTGGGCTGGCTGGTGCCGGATCACAGCGTCTACGACTACTGGGCGCAGTTGAAAGAGAAGGTGGCCAAAGGCGAGATCCGGGTGATCAGTGTCGATCCGGTCAAATCCAAGACCCAGAAGTACCTCAATTGCGATCAGGTGACCCTGAATCCGCAGACCGACGTACCGCTGATGCTGGGCATCGCCCACACCCTCTACAGCGAGAAGCGCCACGACGAGGCGTTCCTGAAGAACTACACCACCGGCTTTGACAAGTTCCTGCCCTACCTGCTGGGCACCAGCGATGGTCAGGTGAAGGATGCCGAGTGGGCCGCCGCCATCTGTGGCGTACCAGCCGAGACCATCCGCGAGCTGGCCCGCGCCATGAGCAGTGGTCGTACCCAGCTTATCGGCGGCTGGTGTGTGCAACGCATGCACCACGGCGAGCAGTACGCCTGGATGCTGGTGGTACTGGCCTCGATGATTGGCCAGATCGGCCTGCCGGGGGGCGGTTACGGCTTTGGCTGGCACTACAACGGAGCGGGCACCATCACCTCCAGCGGCCCCATCATGTCCGGTTTCAGCTCGGTAATTCCCGGGGTCAAGCCGCTCCATGACGGCGACTGGAAGGGCTACTCCAAGTACATTCCGGTAGCCCGTTTCGTCGACTGCATCCTCAATCCGGGCAAGCAGATCGCCTTCAACGGCCAGACCATCACCTACCCCCACATGAAGATGGCGGTGTTCTGCGGCAACAACCCGTTCCACCACCAGCAGGATCGCAACAAGATGGTCGCGGCCTGGCGCAAGCTGGAAACCGTGGTCAGCATCGATCACCAGTGGACCGCCAGCTGCCGCTTCGCCGATATCGTGCTGCCCGCCACCACCACCTATGAGCGCGATGACATCGAGCAGTGGGGCTCCCACTCCAACGCGGGCATTCTGGCCATGTACAAGGTGGTAGAGCCGCTGTTCGAGGCGCGCGATGACTACGACATCTTCGCCGATCTCTGCCGTCGCTTCGGTCGCGAGGCCGAGTTCACCGGCGGCAAGAGCAAGCTGGAGTGGATCCAGAGCATCTATGACGACGCCCGCCTGCAGGGCCGCGGCATCGGCATTCGTCTGCCCCGTTTCAGCCAGTTCTGGCACGGCGAGGGCTTCGTCACCTTCCCGGCGGGCCAGCCCTGGGTGCGCCACGAGTCGTTCCGTCAGGAGCCGGATCTGGAACCCCTCGGTACCCCGTCTGGCCTTATCGAGATCTACTCCAAGACCATCGCCGACTACGGCTATGGGGATTGCCCGGGCCATCCGGTCTGGATCGAGCCCTACGAGCGCTCCCACGGCGGACCGGGCAGCAAACAGTACCCGCTGCACCTGCAATCCTGCCACCCGGACAAGCGGCTGCACAGCCAGCTCTGCTCGTCCGACAACTACCGAGCCACCTACACGGTGCAGGGTCGCGAACCTGTCTATATGAATCCGCAGGATGCCAAATCCCGCGGCCTCAAGGACGGCGATCTGGTGCGGGTGTTCAACGGTCGCGGTCAGGTATTGGCTGGTCTGGTGGTGAGCGATGATTACGCCCCTGGCGTAGTCCGGATACAGGAAGGTGCCTGGTATGGCCCGCAAGAGGGCGGCAAGGTGGGTACGCTCTGTACCTACGGCGATCCCAACGTGCTGACCGCCGACATCGGCTCCTCCAGCCTGGCGCAGGCCACCACGGCCCATACCGCGCTGGTGGAGATCGAGAAGTTCCGCGGGCAGGCACCTGCCGTCACTGCCTTCGGCGCGCCGGAATCGGCCAAGGGCATCGACCCCATGTTCCCGGCACTCTGACCCCAGGGGGACGAAAGCGCCCCCTTGAGTTTCCTTTATTTTTAAAGTCGTTAGAATCGGGAGCCATCAAGGCTCCCGATTGCCATCCACGGAGGAAAAATGCAGGAATTTATGGCTACCAGCGAACGCCGGGCCGAACTCTACTGGTGGTTCTCCACCCTGTTCGCCACCGAACTCAGTGATGAGCAGATCGCCGAATATGACACCTATGACGTGCGAAGCTTCCTGAAAAGCCTCTCCACCCTGGATCCGATGCGCGAAGCCGTGGCCGAGCTCAACGATGCCATCGCCCGCCTGCTGGTGCGCCCGGATCGCCAGCTGGAACTGGCCGCCGACTTCGCCGGCCTGTTTCTGGTGGATCCCAAACAGGGCGCCCTGCCCTACGAATCGCTCTACCGCGGCGAGGCCAAGCTGCTGATGCAGGCCCCGATGGCCGAGATGCAGGCCCGCCTCGATCGCCTCGGTATCAATGTCAGCGATAAATACAAAGAGCCTGCCGACCATCTGGCAATCGAGCTGGATCTGATGGGCAATCTCATCATCCGTGGGGCGGAAGCCAAGAGCGCGGCCGAGCGGGAACGCTGGCTCGACGAGCAGGAAGCGCTGCTGCACGGTCATCTGCTGGGCTGGTTTGACAAGTTCGAAAGCGCCTGTCGCGCCGCCGACCGGTTTGGCTTCTACGGCGCCAGTGCCCGTCTGCTGGGGGTCTTCCTCAAGATGGATGCCAACTACCTCTCTCTGGTCAAACCGGCACCGTCCGCCGACTGAGGCCGCGATGAAGACAGCCCTGCTTCTGATTGCATGCTGGCTGCTGGCCCTGATCCCGCTGGATCAGGGCATTACTCCGCTGATCGCGCTGCTGTTCAACCCGGATCGCGAGCTCTACGGCACCGCTCAGCTCACCGGCTTTGCTGGCATCCTGCTCACCCTCTACCTTGCCAATCTCGGCGTCGAGGTGGTGTTGCGCCGCCGCTTCCAGATTGCCGGCATGCTGGCGCTGCTGGCCGCCTGGATCGACTTCATCAACAGCAGCGGCAGCGAGTCGCACTTCCTGCTGCTCTACCTACTCGCCCTCCCGTTCCACCTGCTCGGCTGGCTGGTATTTGTGCGCGGTATTCAGGCATTTGGCCGAGAGAAAGGCTAAAAAATAGCCAACAATATTGCAAATCATGACAGCCAGGTCAGGCACTTCCCAGTCATTACAAGCACATCGGTACAGCTCCCCGTAATATTTGCTTACATTCAGCTCCCGTTCAGTTTTACAAAAGCCGATATAGTGCCGCTCCTTTCGCCACACTACACAGGAGCAATCATATGCCTCCACAGGATGCGCGCATCACAGGCCTCGATCTGTTGCGCGGGCTTGTCATCTTCATGGCCGTCTTCGAGCACTACACCGGTTACCTCAACTACTGGTACATCGATTTCTTCAATCGGGAACATGCCTTGTGGGACAGCTTCTATGTATCACACAAGGCAATGGCGGGACACCTGCTCCCCATGGATCAGCTGACAGCACACGCATCAGCCTGGTTAATCCCCTGGGTCAGCCAGATCTACCTGGCCTTGGCCGCATTCAACCTGAGCCGCCGCGATCAGGCCAGCTTCAAGCCGCAGCTGGGCAGCAAGCTGGCCCTGTTTGCCAGCATCATACTGATGCTCTATGTCGAAGGGTTGGTCATCGCCCCCAACTTCGGCGAGGCCATCTCGTTCTACCCGGTCATGCTCTGGATGTGCCTGCTGGCGCTCTTCTCCATGGTGTATGCCAGGTTCGGCATCCGCGGCATGCTCCTGCTGACCCTTCTAAGCCTGCTACTGGATCAACTCGGCGTACAGGATCTGCTCGGCCATATCGACAGCTGGATGAAGCTGCACGTTCACCCCGACTATGAGCTGGATGCCCGTCTCGACCTCTTCATGGCCAGTGGCTGTTTCGGCTTTCTCTATGGCTGGTGCTGGCATCAGCGCCCACAATGGCGAGATCGCCTCAACCGTCTGGTACTGACGCTGTCGCTGGTGGCGCTGGCCATCTATCTCATGTTCGGCGAGACAAGCACGGTCGAGCTCAACGACATCTACGCCAACGAACACGAACTGGCGCTGGACATGATCGGCCGAGCCGGGATCTGGGGTATGGAGTTTCTGGTGATCGGTACCGTGCTCTGGCTACACCAACACAATATCCGTCTCTGCTGGCGACCACTCAACTGGATCGGCATGTACTCGCTGACCGTCTTCATCTTCCACAAGAGCATCTTCGTGCACCTGTGGGGCCCCTTGCTACTGTGGTGGACCGCCCGTCAGGGCACCATACTGCCCAACAGTTTTGGCCTTATCATGTTGCTCTGCACCGCCAGCATACTGCTTATTTATGCTTTCCAGCGCTCCGGCATCATCTGTCATCTGATGGGAATGCATCAGGATCGGGACTGGGCGCGGCTATATGGCAAATAAGTATTGGCTGTCGCTGCTAATACTGGTGACGCTACCATTGCAAGCAAAGGAGTTGTTACTGGGCAGCAGCTGGCAACTGGATAGTAACCAGGCCAGTAGTAACGCAACCCAGCACAGCCAACTCTGGTGGGGTTATGAACGGGAGACCCAGGTTGGGCTCCTTTTCACTAACGGAAGCAGTGCCGGGCTGGCACTACCTCTCTATGAAAAGAGTTTTATCGCCTTGGGAGTTGGATCCATGCCAGTGGTTGATAGTACCCGTTTCAGTGCTATGTGGCGCCTGGGATGGCAGCTGGATGATGACCATCAATTGACGTTGTCCCAGCTCGTCGACCTCACTGGCCGTTATGGCCAGCTCTGGTACATGGAGCACAGCCTGCCGCTGCCGGCCGGGCTCTCCCTCAACCTCTGGCTGACCCGGGGCAGTCAGGCCCACATGGCTGCTTATGATGCTCATGAAGGTTGGCGAGACTGGGGGCTAACCCTGGAGCACAGCTGGGCTTGGCAAAAGTGGCAACTCGACGCAGAAGCGGGTGCCAAGCAGTGGCTCATCCAGGGTTGCGATTGGCAACCAGTCGTGAACCTGACCCTGAGCTATCGCTTCAGCTGGTAACACTCACACCACAGGCAACTTCCACGTTTACCAGCGCCCACCTATCTTGGGTCCAGCCAAATGAAAACGCACAGACAGTCAAACCCATCGCATCATTAGGCTCTACAATGCAACTGCTTCCTGCAATCAGGGGGATATCCTGTTGCTGCGCACTCCAGGTTTCCTGACCAAATGGCAACATGCCAACCATGTTGCCAAATTCCATTACAACAGAGTCAATCATCGTCAGCCCTCTTTGCCAGCAAGCCGCACAGCTCAAGCACTAACGCTCTGATCGCGCATGATAAACATCCTCTGTTAGCGACATAACGCTCTCTCGGGATGTCAAAAGGACCACGGTAGCAAGGGCTTGCAACTCAGGCTGAACATCTGTGCCCACAAGCCCTTAACAGGGGAAGAAGGGATTATCTATTGGTACGCAACGTCAGGTCGACTGCGTTCATCAAAGGATGATGATGTCATTGGTGCCGCAGGGGAAAATCCCCTGGCGATAGATATGACTATCTGCCAAACGTCAGGGTGGGAACACCACCATCATCCCGCTCATTGAGCATGCGTGTGAGCGGGGAGTCGCCCGAATAACGGGATCCAGGCTCACTGAGGGAAAATTTGGCCCCCGGTTTTTTTGCCTGCCATGCGTTGCCAAGCTCATCGGCAACCCGATCCCGCACTGTCTGTGACGGCTCCTGATGCGTAATCACAAACTCTTTGGGGGGCTTGTCTGCCAGAACAGGCACATCAAACTGCCAGAGGGATGCACAGAGCAATAGAGAGAACATAACTACCTCCATCCATCAAAGTCCTCCTTTTTACCCACTCACCACCTGAGTGTCACCCATTACCCTGTAACCAAATGTTGCTGTCTATCCAAAAGTCTAATTGCCCCCATCAGCCAAAGGTATAAGTTGTTACTTAATTATTAAAAGTATGTATTCAAAGGAGTGAGTGATGAGCGAGAGCAAGGTCTATCCGGTCAAACCCCATATCAGCAACAGCGCCCTGCTCGACAAGGGCGACTACGCCGCCATGTACCAGGCCTCCGTCGAGGATCCCGATACCTTCTGGGGTGAACAGGGCAAAATCCTCGACTGGATAAAGCCCTACACCAAGGTAAAAAACACCTCCTACGATCCGGGCCATGTCTACATCAAGTGGTTTGAAGATGGCCAGCTCAACGTCTCCGCCAACTGCCTCGATCGCCATCTCGCCGAACGGGGTGACAAGGTCGCCATCATCTGGGAAGGGGACAACCCCGCCGAAGATCGCAAACTCACCTACCGCGAGCTGCACAGCGAAGTGTGCAAGTTTGCCAACGTCTTGAAAGCTCAGGGGGTTCATCGCGGCGACGTGGTCTGCCTCTATATGCCCATGGTGCCCGAAGCCGCCATCGCCATGCTGGCCTGTACCCGCATCGGCGCGGTGCACAGCATCGTCTTTGGCGGCTTCTCGCCGGAAGCACTGGCCGGTCGCATCATCGACTCGGGCTCGCGCATCGTGATCACCGCCGACGAGGGACTGCGCGGTGGCCGTCCGGTGCCACTCAAGAAAAACGTGGATGAAGCGCTCACCAACCCGGATACCCAGGTTAACAAGGTGATCGTGCTCAAGCGCACCGGCGGCAATGTCGCCTGGCACAACCACCGCGACATCTGGTGGCATGAAGCGACCGCCACCGTCAGCAGCGACTGCCCGCCCGAGGCGATGAACGCCGAAGATCCGCTCTTTATCCTCTATACCTCCGGCTCCACCGGCAAACCCAAGGGGGTGCTGCACACCACCGGCGGCTATCTGGTCTATGCCACCCTCACCTTCAAATATGTGTTCGACTACCACGAAGAGGACATCTACTGGTGTACCGCCGATGTGGGCTGGGTCACTGGTCACTCCTATCTGGTCTACGGGCCGCTCGCCAACGGCGCCACCACCATCATGTTCGAAGGGGTGCCCAACTACCCGGCCACCAACCGCATGAGTCAGGTGGTGGACAAGCACCAGGTCACCATCCTCTATACCGCCCCCACTGCCATCCGCGCCCTGATGGCCAAGGGCAACGAAGCTGTCACCGGCACCTCGCGCCAGAGCCTGCGCATCATGGGCTCGGTGGGTGAACCGATCAACCCGGAAGCCTGGGAGTGGTACTACCGCACCATTGGCGATGAGCGCTGCCCCATTGTCGATACCTGGTGGCAGACCGAAACCGGCGGCATCCTGATTACGCCGCTGCCCGGCGTCACCGACCTGAAACCGGGCTCAGCCACCAAACCCTTCTTCGGGGTGCAACCTGCGCTGGTCGACAACATGGGCGAACCGCTGGAGGGGGCCACCGAGGGCAATCTGGTGATCACCGACTCCTGGCCGGGTCAGATGCGCACCGTATTCGGCGATCACGAGCGGTTCGAGCAGACCTACTTCTCCACCTTCCCCGGCCGCTACTTCACTGGCGACGGTGCCCGTCGCGATGCCGATGGCTACTACTGGATCACCGGACGGGTGGATGATGTACTGAACGTCTCCGGCCACCGCATGGGTACCGCCGAAATTGAATCGGCGCTGGTGGCCCATCCCAAGATCGCCGAAGCCGCGGTGGTGGGGGTTCCTCACGAGATCAAGGGTCAGGGCATCTATGCCTATGTCACCCTGATCGCCGGGGAAGAGCCGAGCCGTGAGCTGCACAAAGAGGTGAAGGAGTGGGTGCGCAAGGAGATCGGTGCCATCGCCACGCCAGATGTCATTCACTGGGCGGAGGGGCTGCCGAAGACCCGTTCCGGCAAGATCATGCGGCGAATTCTGCGCAAGATCGCCACCGGCGAGACCGACAGCCTGGGGGATATCTCCACCTTGGCGGATCCGGGCGTAGTAGACAAACTCATCCGCGAGAAGTCGGAAGCAGCCTGATCCCGCTTCGTTTGTTGCTCGACAAAGCCGGCCCTGTGCCGGCTTTGCTGTTTCTACAGCGGTACAAACGGCCTGAGCGGCTGAAACTGGGTGCACAGGGAGGTGACGCTCAATAAATAGCCAGATGTAGAGATTAGACCAGTAAAATGCTGCTAATTTTCACGAAATCAATATAATTGCGAAATCTGTGTGCCAGGGCACACCGATTTGCGCAGAAAATGGCTAGATTTCAGGTAGTCCACAAGATAGCTGACAGATAGCAGCATGATCATCGAGGATGCACTCAATATGTCGCAACATCGCCGAATTCTCCTGCTCAACGGTCCAAACCTGAATCTGCTGGGCAAACGGGAACCGGGTATCTACGGCAGCAAGACGCTCGATGAGATCGTCGCCGATCTGAAGCTCAACGCCAGCGAACTCGGTGTCACTCTGGAACATCTGCAATCCAACGCCGAACATGAGTTGGTCAGCCGCATCCATCAGGCCATGGGTCAGGTGGATTTCATCATCATCAATCCGGCCGCCTTCACCCACACCAGCGTCGCCATCCGCGATGCGCTGCTGGGTGTCGCCATACCCTTTATCGAGGTTCACCTGTCAAACGTTCATGCCAGGGAGCCGTTTCGTCATCACTCCTATCTGTCTGATGTCGCCAAAGGGGTCATTTGTGGTCTGGGGGCCGATGGCTATCAATTCGCTTTAACCGCGGCCGTGCGCCATCTGCACGCGGCTTGATAATCACTGATCAGATAAAGAAGAAAGAGAATGCTAATGGATATCCGCAAAATCAAGAAGCTGATTGAACTGGTTGAAGAGTCCGGCATCGCCGAACTGGAGATCTCCGAAGGTGAAGAGTCCGTTCGCATCAGCCGCAACTTCGCAGGCCAGGTCACTGCCGCACCGCAGATGATCATGCAGCAAGCAGCCGCTCCGGTTGCCGCTCCAGCCGCCGCCCCGGTTTCCGCTGCGCCGGCCGCAGATGCCGCACCGAGCGGTCACCTGATGCGCTCTCCCATGGTTGGCTCCTTCTACCGCTCCTCCAGCCCGGAAGCCAAGCCGTTCGTGGAAGTGGGTCAGCAAGTCAATGTCGGCGATACCCTGTGCATCGTCGAAGCCATGAAAATGATGAACCAAATCGAGTCT
The DNA here is from genome assembly GCF_049172135.1 of Aeromonas sp. 603079. Taxonomy (NCBI): domain Bacteria; kingdom Pseudomonadati; phylum Pseudomonadota; class Gammaproteobacteria; order Aeromonadales; family Aeromonadaceae; genus Aeromonas; species Aeromonas sp. 603079. The sequence goes on from NZ_JAAKPX010000020.1 coordinate 79,252, forward strand.
GACAAGGCCGGTGTGATCAAAGCGATCCTGGTTGAAAATGGTCAGGCCGTCGAATTTGACGAGCCGCTGTTCATCATCGAATAAGGGAAATCGCCACCCATGTTGGACAAAGTAGTCATCGCCAACCGCGGTGAAATTGCCCTGCGGATCCTGCGCGCCTGCAAAGAGCTCGGGATCAAGACAGTGGCCGTTCACTCCACCGCCGACCGGGAGCTCAAACATGTGCTGCTGGCCGACGAATCCATCTGTATCGGCAAACCAGCCAGTACCGACTCCTACCTCAACGTTCCGGCTATCATCGCCGCCGCCGAGGTGACCGGTGCCGTGGCCATCCACCCGGGTTACGGCTTCCTCTCCGAGAACGCCGATTTTGCCGAAGTGGTCGAAAAATCCGGCTTCATCTTCATCGGCCCGCGCGCCGAGACCATCCGCCTGATGGGTGACAAAGTCTCCGCCATCGAAGCGATGAAGAAGGCAGGCGTACCGTGTGTACCGGGCTCTGACGGTCCGGTGGACAACGACACCAAGCGCAATGCCGCTATTGCCAAGCGCATCGGCTATCCGGTGATCATCAAGGCTGCCGGTGGCGGCGGTGGTCGTGGCATGCGCGTGGTACGCAGCGAGGCCGAGCTAGCCTCCGCCATTGCCCTAACCAAATCCGAAGCAGGCCAGTTCTTCAAGAACGACATGGTCTACATGGAGAAGTACCTGGAAAACCCGCGCCACATCGAAATTCAGGTGTTGGCAGACGGCCAGGGCAACGCCCTCTATCTGGGCGAGCGCGACTGCTCCATGCAGCGTCGCCACCAGAAGGTGGTGGAAGAGGCGCCGGCACCCGGCATCACCGCCGAAATGCGCAAGTTCATCGGCGAGCGCTGTGTGCGCGCCTGTATCGAGATCGGCTACCGCGGTGCGGGTACTTTCGAGTTCCTGTACGAGAACGGCGAGTTCTATTTCATCGAAATGAACACCCGTATCCAGGTTGAGCATCCGGTCACCGAGATGGTCACCGGTATCGATCTGATCAAGGAGCAGCTGCGCATCGCCGCCGGTCAGCCCCTGTCGATCACCCAGCAGGATATCCGCATCCGTGGTCATGCCATCGAGTGCCGGATCAACGCGGAAGATCCGGCCACCTTCATGCCCTCTCCGGGTCTGGTGCAGCGCTTCCACGCGCCGGGTGGTCTGGGCGTGCGTTGGGACTCCCACATCTATGCCGGTTACAAGGTACCGCCCCACTATGATTCGATGATCGGCAAGCTGATCTGCTACGGCGAGAATCGTGACATTGCCATCGCCCGCATGCGCCATGCGCTGGACGAGCTGGTGGTGGAAGGGATCAAGACCAACGTACCGCTGCAAAAAGAGATCATGAAAGACGAAAACTTCCAGCACGGTGGCACCAATATCCACTACCTGCACAAGAAGTTAGGTCTGTAAGGATCGCTGATAGAGACCCGATGACATTGCACGGTGGCAGTACCAACGCCCACTATCTGCACAAGAAGTTGGGTCTGTAAGGATCTCTGATAGAGACCGGACTTCCGGTGGAAGTCTGCTCCGCAAGGAGCCTCTGCTGAAAAAGGGCCATGGCGACATGGCCCTTTTTTGTTATCCTTGCGCCCCTCAAAATTGTCGGAGGCCAAGGTGAACCGTTTTGCTCTCGCCCGCCGGGAAGCAGCTTTCTGCCTGCTGCTGACCCTACTCTATTTTCTTGCCTGGTATGGCACGGCTTATCTGATCCCGGAAGAGATCGAATGCTGGGACATTCCCCTTTGGTTCCTGCTCAGTTGCGTGGCGATGCCACTGCTGTTCATCGCACTATGTGCCCTGATGGTGGATCGACTGTTTGTGGATATCCCCCTCGATACCCCAGCCCCTTCCGGCAAGGAGTCATCCCATGAATCTTGAGCTGATGCTGCCGCTCTTCATCTATCTGGTGCTGGTGCTGGGGGTGGGTTTCTGGGCCAGCCGTCATAGAGCTGAAGGCAACTTCGTGCAGGAGTACTTCATCGGCAACCGCAGCATGGGCGGGCTGGTGCTGGCGATGACGCTAGTGGCCACCTACACCTCGGCCTCCTCCTTTATCGGTGGGCCGGGCGCGGCCTACAAGATCGGTCTGGGCTGGGTGTTGCTGGCGATGATCCAGCTGCCCACCGTCTGGCTCACTCTGGGAGTACTGGGCAAGAAGTTCGCCATCATCGCCCGCCGGGTCAATGCGGTGACCATCAACGACATGCTGTGGGCCCGCTATCAGAGCAAGGCAGTGGTGATCCTCGGCTCCGTTACTATCATCCTCGCCTTTATCGCGACCATGGTGGTGCAGTTTATCGGCGGTGCCCGCCTGCTGGAGACCGCCACCGGGCTCTCCTACCAGCAGGGGTTGATGCTGTTTGCCAGCTGTGTGCTGCTCTACACCATCATCGGCGGCTTCCGCGCCGTGGTGATGACTGATGCCCTGCAGGGGATCATCATGCTGATCGGCACCGGCGCCCTGCTGGCAGGAATTCTGATTGCCGGTGACGGCCTGCCGAACCTCATCCACCAGCTCAGGGAGATCGACCCCAAGCTGGTAAGCCCGCAAGGGGCCGGCGACATGCTGACCCAGCCCTTTATGCTGAGCTTCTGGATCCTGGTCTGTGTCGGGGTGGTGGGGCTGCCCCACTCGGCATTGCGCTGTTTTGGCTATCGCGACAGCAAGGCGCTCCATCGCGGCATTCTGATCGGCACCGTTGTCAGCGCCCTGCTGATGTTCGGCATGCATCTGGCGGGCGCCCTTGGCCGCGCCATCCTGCCCGGCATGGACAGCCCGGACAAGATCATGCCCTCCCTGATGATGGAAGTGCTACCCCCCTGGCTGGCCGGAGTCTTTCTGGCGGCGCCGATGGCGGCCATCATGTCCACCATCGACTCCCAGCTGATCCAGGCTTCCGCCACTCTGGTGAAGGATCTCTACCTCAACTATCTGAGTCCAAAGCAGGAGAAGCTGGAAGTGCGCATCCCCCGCCTCTCCCTGCTCTGTACCCTGATCCTCGGCACTCTGGTGCTGCTGGCGGCGTTGCAACCGCCCGAGATGATCATCTGGCTCAACCTGCTCGCCTTTGGCGGATTGCAAGCGGTGTTCCTCTGGCCACTGGTGCTCGGCCTCTACTGGTCGCGGGCCAACGGCCCGGGCGCACTGGCCAGCATGGTCAGCGGCATCGTAAGCTATGGGGTACTCAGTCAGTGGGGGATCAAGCTGGCTGGTCTGCACGCCATCGTGCCAAGCCTCACGCTGGCGCTAGTGGTCTTTATCACGGTCAGCCTGCTGACGGCACCGCCCTCGCGGGAAGTGCGCGAGCTTTTCGGGCAGAAATAATAAAAATATAAATTAGGGGTTCCAAAACTATCCCCAAATAGGTGTTTTCCGGTTAAACTGTGCGCCAAGTCACAGAAAGTAGCCGCTGTATGCCCGTTAAAGCCACTCGACAAGTCGTTACTCAAGCCCTGCAGCGGCTCGGTTATGCCCTGCTGCTGCCCGTCTCCATCCTGCCGATGGCGGCGCTGATCTACCGGCTTGGGCAACCCGACGTGCTCGATTTGGCGGTGCTCTCCCTCACCGGTCAGGCGATCTTCAGCCAGATGCCGCTTATCTATGCGGTGGCGATCGCCTTTGGCCTGAGTCGGCAGGAGCTGGGCGGACAGACGCTGGCGGGGGCGGTCAACTTCCTGCTGCTCAGCACCGCCTTCAATACGCTGGCCCCCAACCTGCACGCCGACATGATCTGCGGCCTGCTGGCAGGGCTCACCACTGCCATCATCTACCCTTGGGTTCACCAGCAAACCCTGCCCCGCTGGCTGCAGATCGCCAGGGGGGAGTTTCCCAGCCTGCTGGTGTCGGCCTTGGCCTGCCTGCTGATCGCCATCCCCCTTTCGCTGCTGTGGCCGCCGCTGGAGCGCGGGCTGACCCTGCTCACCTCCGAGCTGCTTACCACGCCGTTTGGCGCCTTCTGCTACGGCACCCTCAACCGACTGCTGATCCCGCTCGGGCTCCATCAGGTATTGGGCAGCGTCATCGGCCTTGGCGAGAGCAACCTGCAGGCACTGGCCACCGCCCAGCCGCTTCATGAAGGGTATGTGGCCGGTCTCTACCCCATCATCATGTTCGGCCTGCCGGGCGCCTGTTTTGCCATCTGGCTGCACCGCCAGCGGATGCAGCGGCTGCCGCAGGGCGGGCTGCTGCTCACCCTGGCGCTCACCTCGGCACTGGTGGGGATCACAGAGCCCATCGAATTTCTGTTCGCCTTTACCGCCCCCTGGCTGTTTCTCGCCCACGCCCTGTTGACAGGGCTATCGCTCGCTGTCTGTAGCGGGCTGGGGATCAAGGTGGGCAGTTACTTCTCCGCCGGTCTGCTGGATCTGGTGCTGAGCTATCAGGCTGGGGAGCACAGCTTCTGGCTCATTCCGGTCGGCATCCTGTTCTTCGTCGCCTACACCCTGCTGTTCTATCAACTGCTGGAGCGCGCCCCCCTCAGCATGCCGAGCAAGCCCATCGCGGTGGAGCATCCGCGCCTTGCCAGCGTTGCCCCCTCAGACCCGCAGATGCTGGCGATCCAGTACCTCAAGGTGTTGGGCGGGATGGACAATCTGGTGGCGATGAGTGTCTGTATCACCCGCCTTAGCCTGCGGGTGCGCGATATTTCACTGGTGGATGAATCCCGCCTGCTGGGCCTGGGCTGCCTCTCCTGGATCCAGCTCAACGACCACCAGCTGGTGCTGGTGCTGGGCCCCAGCGCCAGCCTGATTGAAGGGCAGATCCGCATGCTGGCGGAGCGCCAGTCGGTCCCCCTCGGCCTCAAACCCAATCAGGAGTCGGCCAGCCAGAGCAGCTGGTAACTCAGGCAAACGGCAACCGCTCGGCCACGAAATCCATCAGGGTGCGCAGAGCGGGGGCCAGATGCTCCCGACTCGGATAGATTAGGTAGAACGGGTTGGCCGGAATGGGCTGATCCGGCAACACCTTCTGCAATCGCCCCGCCGCCAAATCCCCTTCACAGACATGGTGGGGCAACAGGGCAATCCCCCCGTCATGAAGCGCCATCTCCCGCAGCGCCAGCAAGCTGTTGCTGACACAGGCCCCCTGCGGCCGCCAGCCACCCTCCTGCAATGGCCACACCGGCATGGCCGAGTGCACCAGACAGGCATAGCGGCCCAGCTCGCTCAGCTGTTGCGGCATGCCGTGGGCCGCCAGATAGGCGGGCGCTGCCACCAGATGACGCGCCACCTGACCGATACGCCGACAGATGAGGCTGGAGTCTTTCAGCGGCGCCGCCCGCAGCGCCAAATCATAACCTTCCCCCACCAGATCTAGCTGATCGTCACTCAGGGTCAGCTCCAGCACCACCTCGGGATAGAGGGCGCGAAACTCGGCGAGGATCCGGCCAAGCAATAGAGTACCGGTCGCCTCGGGGGCAGTGATCCGCACCCGCCCCGCCGGGGCCGAGCGCAGCCGTGCCATCGCCAGATTGGCACTGCGGGCCAGTGCCAGCAGCCCCTGACAGTGCTCCACATAGAGCTCCCCCTGCGGGGTCAGGCTCAACCTGCGAGTGGTACGCTGCAACAGCCGCACCCCGAGCTGGGATTCGAGCCGCGAGATCTTCTGGCTCACCGATGACTTGGGCATACCAAGCAGCTCGGCGGCTCGGGTAAAGCTTCCCTGCTCCACCACGGTGGCAAACAGTCCCATCAACTCCAGATCGACATTGTTCATATATTCAAACAGTCTTTACCGATTACCCATCTTAATCTTGATAATCAACCAGACTAGAGTGAGTGGCAATCCCGAACACAGCGATTTGAAAGGAAAAACCATGAAAGCCATTGCCCTGACTCACTATCTGCCAAGCGACCACCCCGACTGCTTTATCGCCGCCAACCTGCCCGATCCGGTTCCGGGCCCGCGGGATCTGCTGGTGCGGGTCACCGCCACCTCCGTCAATCCGGTGGATACCAAGGTGCGCTCCCCCAAGGCCAAAATTGAAAGCTCGCCCAGGGTACTGGGCTGGGATGCGGTGGGGGAAGTGATCGCCACCGGCAGCGAAGTGACCCTGTTCAAGGCGGGCGACCGGGTCTGGTATGCCGGCGACATCAGCCGTCCGGGCAGCAACAGCGCTCTGCAACTGGTGGATGAGCGTATCTCCGCAATCGCCCCCACCAGCTTGAGCGATGTGGAGGCCGCCGCCCTGCCGCTCACCGCCATCACCGCCTGGGAGACCCTGTTCGAGCGCTTCGCTCTCACCCGCGAGAGCCGTGGCAAACTGCTGATCATCGGCGGCGCCGGTGGCGTGGGCTCCATCGCCATCCAGCTGGCCCGTCAGCTCACCGGTATGGAGGTGATTGCTACCGCCTCCCGCCCCGAGAGCCGCGAGTGGTGCCTCGAGATGGGCGCCCATCAGGTCGTAAACCACCACAAGTTGCAGGAGGAGCTGACCGCCCTTGGCATCACCCAGGTCGATGCCATCTTCTGCACCAACGCCACCGCCGAGCACTGGGCCACCATGGCCGGGCTGATCCGCCCGTTTGGCCATATCTGCACCATCGCCGAATCGAGCGAACCGTGGGATCTCTCCCTGCTCAAGAGCAAGAGCGTCACCTTCAGCCAGGAGTTCATGTTCACCCGCTCCCTGTTCCAGACGCCGGACATGATCGAACAGCACCGCCTGCTCGGCCGGGTGGCGGCACTGGTCGATGAAGGGGTATTGCAGACCACCCTGACCAGAACCATCCCGTCGCTGACCCCGATCACGCTGGCTCAGGCCCATGCCGAGGTGGAAGCGGGCCGCATGGTTGGCAAGCTGGTGATCGACATGAGCGACTTTGCCAACTAAGCCCTCAAACGCACCATGATGGGATAAGTTCACCAAGGAGATGCCCCAAACGGGCACAACCAGCAGCGCTAATGCCAGCCAGCGGCAGGCCAACATCCAACAATCAGCCAAAAAAGAGGCCATTTCGCGAGAAATGGCCTGAATACCTGAACATTGGGGTAACAATCACACACATATCCTTATGCAGGACATATTAGTCTTTGCATCTGGCGTGCCAACTGCAGCATGAATGCGCCAAAACGGCGTCAGTCCATCCTTGAGCAAGGTGCCGACCTTGCTCTTTTTTTGTCTGGCAGACTGTTTACCAGGCAAAGGAGTGCAGATAAAAAAATGCCACCCGAGGGTGGCAGTGAAAGATGACGGAACTTGAGCAAAGCGTTCAGCGAAAACCGGTCGTCTTCGCCTGCATAGAGCAATACAGGAACCGTGCCAATCCGGCAAAAGCCCCCGTATCCCTCCACGTCATGGGCAAACCACGACAGCACTGCCCCATGATGGTAGAATCTCGCGGTTTCACATTTATGAAGAGTCGACGCCATGCCCTGGATACAAATTCGAATCAACGCCACTGCCAAGACCGCAGACAAGGTGAGCAACATGCTGCTGGGGCGTGGTGCCCAGGCGGTGACCTTTATGGATGCCAAGGATGTGCCCGTCTATGAACCCATGCCGGGCGAAACCCCGCTGTGGGGCGAGACCGAAGTGATGGGGCTGTTTGACGCCGAAACCGATCCGGCCCCCACCATCGCCTTCTTCCAGCAGATCTTCGGCGAAAATGTCGGCTACAAGGTCGAGCAGCTGGAAGACAAGGATTGGGTGCGCGAGTGGATGGATCACTTCCACCCCATGCAGTTTGGCGAGCGCCTCTGGATCTGCCCGAGCTGGCGCGATGTGCCGAACCCCGATGCAGTTAACGTGATGCTGGATCCGGGCCTGGCCTTCGGTACCGGTACCCACCCCACCACCGCCCTCTGCCTGCAGTGGCTGGACGGGCTGGATCTGAGCGGTAAAACCGTGGTCGATTTTGGCTGTGGCTCCGGCATTCTCGGCATCGCCGCCCTGAAACTGGGTGCTGCCCGCGTTATCGGCATCGACATCGACCCGCAGGCCATTCAGGCCAGCCGCGACAACGCCACGCGCAACGGTGTCGCCGACCAGATTGAGCTCTATCTGCCGGCCGACCAGCCACAAGATGTCGAAGCGGATGTGGTGGTCGCCAATATCCTGGCCGGCCCGCTGCGCGAACTGGCACCGCTGATCGCCGGTCACGGCAAAGCGGGCAGCCTGATGGCCCTCTCCGGCGTGCTGGAGAGCCAGGCTCCGGAGCTGGAAACCATCTACGGTCAGTGGTTCGAAATGGACCCGACCGCCGTCAAGGAGGAGTGGTGCCGCCTCTCCGGCCGCAAGCACGGCTAAGCGCGGGCAACATAGACGCCAACCTCATGCCATCAGGGCTCCCGTTCGGGGGCTCTGATTGTTTTGGCCTACCGAGCTCATCCAGGTCCGTGAGCATGGGCTTGATCGCCCTCCCTTCTGATTGTGTTCGTTTGAAAACAACAGACACCTTTATTCCGGTAAGATAGCGGTCCGAGCCAACGCAACCGAGAAGGATTTCTTATGCGGATTGCCATTCTGGATGACTATCAGGATCAGGTGCGCCACCTCCCCTGCTTTGCCCTGCTGGCGGGTCATGACGTCACCATCCTCAACCAGAGCGAACCCGATACAACGCGCCTTGCCGCCCTGCTGGAAGGAATGGAAGCACTGGTGCTGACCCGCGAGCGTACCCGCATCGACGAACAGCTGCTGATACAGCTTCCCACCCTTAAACTCATCAGCCAGACCGGCAAAATCAGCCAGCATATCGACCCGGCACTATGCCAACAGTACGACGTTGCCGTGGCAGAAGGAGTCGGCAGCCCTATTGCTCCCGCCGAGCTCTGCTGGGCGCTCATCATGGCAGCTTCCCGCCATATACCTGCTTACAGCCAGGCGTTAAGCCAAGGCCAATGGCAGCAATCTGGTGACCTCGGTTTGGGACGCACACTGCATGGGCTGACGCTCGGCATCTGGGGCTACGGCAAGATAGGCCAGCGGATCGCCCGCTATGGCAAGGCATTTGGCATGTCGGTACTGATATGGGGCAGTGAGGCTTCGCGCAGGCAGGCCGAGCAGGATGGCTATGCCTGCGCCTCCAGCAAGGAGGCTCTCTTCAGTCAAGCCGATATCCTCACGCTGCATCTGCGCCTGAGCGAGACAACCCGCGGCGCTGTTACCCGCGCAGATCTGGCCCGCATGAAAGTTGACTCTCTGCTGGTCAATACCAGCCGTGCCGAACTTATCGAGCCGGGCGCCCTCTATGCAGAGCTAAGTACCCATCCTGGAAAACGGGCCGCGCTCGATGTATTTGACATCGAGCCGGCGACACAGGAAAGCGAGCCCCTGCTGCGCCTGCCCAATGTATTGGCAACGCCTCATCTCGGCTATGTGGAGCAAAACAGCTACGAACTCTACTTTCGCGTGGCGTTCGAGAATGTGCTGGCCTTTGCCGAAGGCAAACCTGCCAACCTGGTTCTGCCCGTATCGGGTGGGTGATCACGTTACTTCTGTCGTATTGGCGCCAATATCCAAATCCCTGGCAGATAAAGGAAAGCAACCTTCATGAGCGAATACCAGAAGATGATTAGCAGCCAACCGTACAACTGCATGACACCCGAGCTGGCCCAGTTGCGCCGGGAGGCGGCACGGCGCTATCGCCGTTTCAATCTGGCGGAAGAGGAGACAGAGCAGCGGACACTACTGGCGGAGCTGATTGGCGAACTGGCAGAGAATGCCTTCATCTGCCCGCCCCTCTACTGCACCTATGGCCGCCACATCCACCTGGGCAAGGACTCCTACATCAATATGGGAGCGACCCTGCTGGACAATGCCCCCATTCGCATCGGCGCCCATGTGATGATTGGGCCAAACGTGCAGATCTATACCGCAGCCCATGCGCTGGAGGCCGACGAACGGATTCAGGGCACAGAGACGGCGCTGCCGGTCACCATTGAAGACAAGGTCTGGATTGGGGGCGGCGCCATCTTGCTGCCCGGCGTCACCATAGGGCGGGAGGCGATCGTCGGCGCGGGTGCCGTAGTCACCAAAGATGTACCGGCCGGTGCTCGGGTAGTCGGCAACCCGGCCCGGATCCTGCCAGCCAAAAACAGGGCATAAGGCTGCCAACCGGGCCGTATGACGATGCCGCCATCAGTTCACAACAGCCCCGACACCCCATAAAAAAATAAAGCCCAATGTCACGAAGACGTTGGGCTGTTAAAAGGTGCTACGGAATTGCGACTCTCATCGCAGAAAAATTAGAAGGAGTGCCCTTCTAAACTGGCAGGGAGATATTAGCGAATGCGCAAACGTTTTACATAGTGAAATACCACAGGATTGCGAGGTACATCGCACTATTTAAATAATTACCTGCTATGGCGCGCGCAGCCTCTTTGACCCATTTATTTTCCCCAATTTCTCTGGTTACTATTCACGGTTAAACAGAAAAGCCCCGATTTCTCGAGGCTTTGCATCTCTCAACCGCAACGTGGCCGAAAAGTCAGAAACGGCGGACAAACTCATCGAGCGGCAGTTCGCGCAGTTTGCGTGCTTCCAGCATGGGGGTACCGAGATAGAGGAAACCCACCAGCTGATCCTCTGCCGCCAGTCCCAATCCCTTGTTGATCTGCTCATCGAAGATAAACCAGCCGGAGCGCCAGATACCGTTGAAACCCTGCGCCTGCGCCGCCATCTGCATCGCCATCAGGGCGCAACCTGCGGAGAGCTCCTGCTCCAGTTTTGGCACCTTGGGGTGAGCCTGATAACGGGTTGCCACGGCGACGACCAAGGGCGCCCGCAGCGGCGCTTCGCTGCACTTCTTGATGCTCTCTTCATCTTCACCGCGAGCACGGGCCGCGTCCGCCAACAGCTTGCCCAGCCGCTCGCGCCCCTCCCCTTCGAACAGAATGAACTGCCAAGGGGTCAGGGTACCGTGATCCGGCGCGCGCAGGCCCGCCTTGAGGATATTGTCGAGCACCTCACCGCTCGGGGCGGGATCGGCGAGACGGCCACAGGAGTGGCGATTGAGCAACAGGGTGAGGGCATCCATGGGCAATTCCTTCTCTGGGGCAATGATGGCGCTACCTTAGCACAGCACCGAATGAAGAAAACCCCTGAGGCTCAGGGGTTTATCGCACTAAAAAGGGACAAGAGGGCACAGTTGGCTAGATGATCGCAGCCAGCTCGGCCCCTTGCCGGATAGCACGCTTGGCATCCAGTTCGGTAGCCACGTCGGCTCCGCCGATGATATGCACCGGCTTGCCTGCCGCCTGCAACCCGGCCTGCAGTTCTTTAAGGGGCTCCTGCCCGGCGCAGACGATAACCTGATCCACCGGCAGACACTGCTTGGTCTCGCCCACCTGAATGTGCAAGCCCTCGTCATCGATCCCCAGATATTGCACCCCGGAGAGCATCTGCACCTTGCGGTTCTTGAGCACGGTACGGTGGATCCAGCCGGTTGTCTTGCCAAGTCCGTCACCCACCTTGCTCTCCTTGCGCTGGAGCAGCCAGATCTGGCGCTCGGGGGCGTCGATTTCAGGAGCCGTGAGGCCACCGCGCTCGCCAAGCTGTTTGTCGATGCCCCACTCCTTGAGCCAGTGATCACGGTTCCCATCGGCATCCGTCTCCACCTTCTTCTCTACCCTTTTCTCCACAAGGAATTCGGCCACATCGAAGCCGATGCCGCCTGCACCGATCACCGCCACCTTCTGGCCGACCGGTTTGTGATCCCGCAATACGTCGAGATAACTCATCACCTTGGGATGTTCGATGCCCGGAATATTGGGGGTGCGCGGACGAATACCGGTAGCGAGGATCACCTCGTCAAAACCGCCGCCGAGCAGGCTCTCGGCACTCTGGCGCTGGCCCAGATAGAGCTCTACGCCGCACTTCTCCAGCCGTTTGGCGAAATAGCGCAGAGTCTCGTGAAACTCCTCCTTGCCCGGGATCTGCTTGGCGAAGTTGAACTGGCCGCCGATTTCGCTGGCCTGATCGAACAGGCTCACCTGATGACCGCGCTCGGCAGCGTAGCAGGCAAACGCCAGCCCGGCCGGGCCCGCCCCCACGACCGCCAGCTTCTTGGGCTGGGGCACGCGGCCAAAGGTCAGCTCGGTCTCGAAGCAGGCGCGGGGATTCACCAGACAGGAGGCGCGCTTCTGCTTGAACACATGGTCAAGGCAAGCTTGATTGCAGGCGATGCAGGTGTTGATCTCGTCCGCCCGGTTCTCGGCAGCCTTGATGACAAATTCGGGATCCGCCAGGAAGGGGCGCGCCATGGAGACCATATCCGCCTCGCCACCCGCCAGAATGCGTTCGGCCACCTCGGGGGTGTTGATACGGTTGGTGGTAATGAGGGGCACCTTGAGGTGTTTTTTCAGCTCGGCGGTCACCCAGCTGAAGGCGCCGCGCGGCACACTGGTGGCGATGGTGGGAATGCGCGCCTCGTGCCAACCGATGCCAGTGTTGATCAGGGTCACCCCCACCGCTTCCAGCGCTTTGCCAAGGGCAATCACCTCTTCCAGGGTCGAACCCTGTTCCACCAGATCCAGCATGGAGAGGCGGAAGATAATGATGAAGTCGGTGCCGACCCGCTCGCGGATGGCGCGGACAATCTCCACCGGGAAGCGCATCCGGTTTTCACTGCTGCCGCCCCAACCATCGGTGCGCTTGTTGGTGCGCTCGCAAATGAACTGGTTGATGAGATAACCTTCCGAGCCCATCACCTCGACGCCGTCATAACCGGCCGCCTTGGCCAGCGCTGCTGTAGCCGCGAAGTCGCGAATAGTGCCGCGGATCTGCCGCTCGCTCATGGCGCGCGGTTTGAACGGAGAGATGGGGGCCTTGAGGGCGCTCGGCGCCAGACTGAACGGATGATAGGCGTAACGACCGGCATGGAGGATCTGCAGCGCTATCTTGCCCCCCTCCTGATGCACGGCGCTGGTCACCTTCTTGTGCTTGCTCACCTGCCAGGGGAAGCTCAGCTGGGAGCCGTGAGGTACCAGCCGACCGCGCAGATTGGGGGCAATGCCGCCGGTGACGATAAGACCGACGCCACCGCGGGCACGCTCGGCGTAAAAGGCGGCCAGCTTGTCAAAACCGCCCTTCTCCTCTTCGAGGCCGGTGTGCATGGAGCCCATCAACACACGGTTGCGCAGCTGGGTAAAACCGAGGTCAAGGGGCGTCAGCAGATGGGGATAGCGACTCATGATGCCTTCCTCTTTAAGGCCAGGGTGCATGGAACAACGCCCAACACCCGGTTGCGCAGCTGGGTAAAACCAAGATCGAGCGGGATCAGCAGGGTCGGATAGCGGCTCACGATGCCTCCAGTTAATTTTTTGTTATCAAACTGAGGCTAGAGTAAAGAATCGAAAATTCTTTTTCAAACAAATGTTTGGACAATTTTTCAGCGAACAGCCGTGCCCTGAACGAAGATAGGCGGGATCCGCCAGTCGGAAATGGCAATTTCGCCCGCAACTGGTTAATAATGGCTCTTCTCTACCCATTAACAGGGCGATAACGCGACTATGTCTATTTTCAAAGGTCTGGGTTGGTTGTTCCGCAGCCTGTGGCGCCTGCTCAATTTCACCCGGCTGATGCTGGTCAATCTGCTGTTTCTCATCGTAGTGCTGGTCATCGTCTTCAGCGTCAGCCAGAAAGAGGCCCCCAAGGCGCCCATCGAAGGGGCGCTGACCCTCAATCTCAACGGCGTGCTGGTGGAGCAACGCTCCCAGACAGATCCCACCGTACAACTGCTGCGCCAGATGGACAGCAGCGACGAGCAGCCGAGCGAGATCGTTCTCTCCGACCTGCTGTGGGCCATCAAGAGTGCCAAGGATGACGAGCGCATCAAGGCACTGGTGATCAAGCCACAAGGGCTGCAGGGAGCCAACTTCACCAAACTGCAGGAGGTGGCGAGTGCCATCGACTCCTTCCGGGAGAGCGGCAAACCGGTGATCGCCATGGCCGACTTCTACACTCAAGGCCAGTACCTGCTAGCGGCCCACGCCGATCACGTGCTGCTCAACCAGAGCGGCGCCGTGGTGATCGAGGGGCTTGGGGTCTACCAGACCTACTTCAAGTCGGCGCTGGAGAAGCTCAACATCACCCCGCACGTGTTCAAGGTCGGCACCTACAAATCCTTCGTCGAACCCTATACCCGCGACGAGATGTCCCCCGAGAGCAAAGAGGCGAACCAGCGCTGGCTGGATCAGCTGTGGCAATCCTATGTGGCTGACGTAGCCGAGCAGCGAGAGATCGAACCCGAGGCGGTCGCGCCGGGCAAGGATCGCTTCCTCGAGCTGCTGCGCAAGGCCGGTGGCAATGCCGCCAACTACGCCCTCGACAACGGGCTGGTGGATCAGCTGGCCACCCGCGATGAGATGACCCAGGCTGTTATTAAAGAGGTGGGTGAAGCGGACGATCACGGCTGGAAAGGGGTCGGCCTGAAAGAGTATCTGGCCGCAGTGCCCGAACAGTATCCCCAGAGTGGCAAGGATGAGGTGGGTCTGGTGGTCGCCAGCGGCGCCATCATGGATGGCGTCCAGCCTGCCGGTACCATCGGCGGCGACAGCCTCTCCGACCTGCTGGCCGATGCTCGCCGCGATGACAAGATCAAAGCCGTGGTCCTGCGAGTTGACAGCCCCGGCGGCAGCGCCTTCGCCGCCGAGCAGATCCGCGCCGAGCTGCTGGCCCTGAAACAGGCAGGCAAACCGGTAGTGGTCTCCATGGGCAGCTATGCCGCATCCGGTGGCTACTGGATCTCCGCCGATGCGGACAAGATCTTCGCCTCCCCAACTACTCTCACCGGTTCCATCGGGGTATTCGGCATGTTTGCCACCATCGACAAGGCGTTGGCCCAGTTCGGCGTGCATACCGACGGGGTTGGCACCACAGATTACGTCGGCGTAGGCCCGACCCGCGCCCTGCCGGATCACGTCGGTCAGGCCATCCAGCTGAGCGTGGAAGATACCTACCAGCGCTTCATCGGTCTGGTGAGCAAGGGCCGCGGTCTGAGCCCGGAAGAGGCCGAGAAAGCGGCCGAAGGCCGAGTCTGGACCGGCGAAGATGCCAAGGCCCTGGGTCTGGTGGACGAGTTCGGCAATCTGGATGACGCCATCAAGGCCGCCGCCGAGCTGGCCAACCTCAAAGAGTGGCAGGTGACCCCCATCGAGCAGGAGGAGTCCACCAAGGACAAGTTCCTGCGCCAGCTGTTTGACAGCAGTGCCCAAGTGCTGGCCCCCCAGTTGCAAAGCTGGCTGCCGGCAGGATTTGGCAAGGCATTGGTGGAAGTGAACCGCAGTCTCGACCCGCTCACCCGCTTCAACGATCCGCAAGGCACCTACGCCTTCTGCCCGGTCTGTGTGCAGTGATTCTGCCTGGGTAAAACGCTGACTCGAGCCCAGAAAAACGGCGACCATAATGGTCGCCGTTCAGCGTGATGAGAGCCCCTGGGCCCAAGCCAAGGGGTTGACCTCATATCGACATGGTCAATGCACGGACTGCGCCTTGCGCAAAGCCTCCAGCCGCTTGACGTCGAGATGACCCCCTTGACTCTTTCAGCCCCCAAGAGCACCGCCTGCTCAACATCGATAACTACTTCTCTTTTTACTTCAGCCGCGACAAGGTTCACTCCTGCTGTTAGCCCGAGAATGGTCGAACAGCCATTGACTCATCGGCATTAACCCCATGGGCGGCCCTCTTTTTTCTCCTGTGTCCCGTCCTGAATATGGTTTACACCTTTCCCCCCCAATACATGGAGAACCCGATGGGACAAGGTGTGAAACGGACACAGCGCGATTACTCACTGACTTTTAAACTGGCACTGGTCGA
>NZ_JAAKPX010000021.1:0-93630 GCF_049172135.1 Aeromonas sp. 603079
CAGAGGCAGAGGCAGAGGCAGAGGCAGAGGCAGAGGCAGAGGCAGAGGCAGAGGCAGAGGCAGAGGCAGAGGCAGAGAATGATTCCATAGTCACAGGCTTATGGGTATTGCTTGATACCCGCGATGGCGCCTCTGTTCACCCCTTAAACCTGATCAGCTGTTCCACGAGCCATAGCAACACTGATGCAATGGCAGGCAAAGCAACCGCCTATCCCCTTAGAGCGCGAATAAAGCATAATCGCATTACAGACGGGGCCTAGGTCAATCCTGGTGAGCCCCTCCCCTTAATCCTCTTCGAATACCCAGTAACAACTGTTGTGGTTGCGATGGAACTGGAGGCGATTCACTGGGGATGATTACTCCCCCTGAATCGCACGCATAAAAAAACCGGCGCCTTGGCGCCGGTTTTTGCTCACTACGTCTCGATTACAGAGAAGCGGTGAAGGTACGGGTGATGACGTCTTGCTGTTGCTCTTTGGTCAAAGAGTTGAAGCGAACGGCATAACCGGATACGCGGATGGTCAACTGCGGATATTTCTCCGGGTTTTCCATGGCGTCCAGCAGCATTTCACGGTTCATCACGTTAACGTTCAGGTGCTGACCACCCTCTACGTTGGATTCGTGGTGGAAGTAACCGTCCATCAGGCCAGCCAGGTTGGCTTTCTGGGCTTCCATATCTTTACCCAGTGCGTTCGGAACGATGGAGAAGGTATAGGAGATACCATCTTTAGCGTAAGCGAACGGCAGCTTGGCTACGGAAGTCAGGGAAGCAACAGCACCTTTCTGGTCACGACCGTGCATCGGGTTTGCACCCGGACCGAACGGAGCACCAGCACGACGGCCATCCGGGGTGTTACCGGTCTTCTTGCCATATACCACGTTGGAGGTGATGGTCAGAACAGACTGGGTAGCAACAGCACCACGGTAGGTGTTCAGCTTCTGAATCTTCTTCATGAAGCGCTCAACCAGGTCACAGGCGATATCATCGACGCGAGCGTCGTTGTTACCGAACTGCGGGTATTCGCCTTCGATTTCGAAGTCGATGGCAACGCCATCTTCGTCACGAATCGGCTTGACCTTGGCGTACTTGATGGCAGACAGGGAGTCAGCGGCTACGGACAGACCAGCGATACCACACGCCATGGTGCGATATACGTCACGGTCGTGCAGCGCCATCAGAGAGGCTTCGTAGCTGTACTTGTCGTGCATGTAGTGGATGATGTTCAGCGCAGCAACGTATTGCTTGGCCAGCCAATCCATGAAGTGGTCCAGACGATCCATTACGTCGTTATAGTCGAGGTACTCGGACTTGACCATCTCGGTTTTCGGACCGACCTGGATCTTGAGCTTCTCGTCCATACCACCGTTGATTGCATACAGCATGGTCTTGGCCAGGTTGGCACGAGCACCGAAGAACTGCATCTGCTTACCAACGATCATCGGGGATACACAGCAAGCGATGGCGTAGTCATCGTTGTTGAAATCCGGACGCATCAGATCGTCGTTCTCGTACTGAACGGAAGAGGTCTCGATGGATACCTTGGCACAGTACTTCTTGAAACCGACCGGCAGCTTCTCGGACCACAGGATGGTCAGGTTCGGCTCAGGGGACGGGCCCATGGTGTACAGGGTGTTCAGCATACGGAAGCTGTTCTTGGTGACCAGAGTACGGCCATCAACGCCCATACCAGCCAGGGTCTCGGTCGCCCACATCGGGTCGCCGGAGAACAGTGAATCGTATTCCGGAGTACGCAGGAAGCGAACCATACGCAGCTTCATGACCATGTGGTCCATCAGCTCCTGGGCTTCTTGCTCGGTGATCAGGCCTTTCTGCAGGTCACGCTCGATGTAGATATCCAGGAAGCTGGAGGTACGACCGAAGGACATGGCTGCACCGTTCTGGGACTTGACTGCCGCCAGGTAGGCGAAGTAGGTCCACTGTACGGCTTCTTTAGCGTTCTTGGCCGGTACGGAGATATCGCAACCGTACTTGGCAGCCATCACCTTCATCTGTGCCAAGGCACGGTGCTGTTCGGAGATCTCTTCGCGCAGACGGATGGTGGCTTCCAGGTTGACGCCGTTTTCCAGGTCAGCTTGCAGGGACTTGAACTGGGCCAGTTTGTCGGCCATCAGGAAGTCAACACCGTACAGGGCAACACGACGGTAGTCACCGATGATACGGCCACGGCCGTAGGCATCCGGCAGACCGGTGATAACACCAGACTTACGGCAGTTCAGGATGTCTTTGGTGTAAACGTCAAACACGCCCTGGTTGTGAGTCTTGCGGTACTCGGTGAAGATCTTCTCGACCATCGGGTCCAGTTGACGACCGTACACTTCGCAAGAAGTTTTAACCATCTTGATACCGCCGTTGGCGATGATGGCGCGCTTCAGCGGCTTGTCAGTCTGCAGACCAACGATCTGCTCCAGGCTCTGATCGATATAACCGGCATCGTGTGCGGTAATGGTGGAGGGCAGGTCAGTATCAAAATCGACCGGCGCATGAGTGCGGTTTTCGATTTTGATCCCTTCCATGACCTTGTCCCACAGCTTGGTGGTCGCTTCGGTCGCGCCAGCCAGGAAGGACTCGTCACCTTCATACGGGGTGTAGTTCTTCTGGATGAAGTCACGGGTGTTGACAGAGGTCTGCCATTCACCGGCCGCGAAGCCTTCCCATGCTTTTTGGAACTGTTCGTTAAGTTCTGCCATTTTTCATTACCTCACACGGTATTGATGTAGTATCCCGCAATCATCCTTAATGATGACGACGGAAGATAAACCAGTAAGTCAGACCAACCATCACGCCACCACCGATGATATTGCCGATGGTCACGGGGATGAGGTTGTGTAGGACGAAGTTGGATACGGTCAGGTCAGCAAAGGTTGCCGGATCCTGGCCGATGGCCTGCCAAAATTCCGGACTAGCCACGCTGTGGATAGCGATACCAACCGGAATCATAAACATGTTTGCGATGCTGTGCTCGAAACCTGAGGCAACGAACATGGCAACCGGCAGCAGCATAACCACTACCTTGTCAGTCGCGCTGCGGGCACCAAAGGCCATCCAGGCAGCAAGACATACCATCAGGTTACAGAGGATACCGAGCGCCACCGCTTCGAAGAAGGTGTGGTGAATTTTGTGTTGGGCCACTTTGAGGGCGTTAAGGCCCCACTGACCGTCTGCTGCCGTGTACTCGGCAGAAACGATGATCAGCGCCACCATCAGCAGACCGCCAATCAGATTACCGAAGTAGACCAGACCCCAATTCTTGAGCAGCTGAGCCCAGCTGATGCGATTGGCAGCCTTGGCCACCAGCGTCAGGGTGGTGGAGGTGAACAGCTCGGCACCGAGCAGCACACAGAGAATAAGTCCGAGAGAGAAGCAGAGACCGCCCACCAACTTGGCCATACCCCAAGGCATGGAGCCGGTTCCGGTCGTCACTGTGATGTAGAAGATAAATGCGATGGCGATGAAAGCGCCTGCGGTAATGGCCAGTGGAATGACCTTGTATGCCGGCTTGGTAGCCTTGGCATAGGTGATGTCTTCAGCCAGTGCAGCGATGGCTTCGGGCTTGAGACAATCGAATGGAGATTCAGCTTTCAATTATTTTCTACCTGAATGTTTTGCCTGTTGAAATCATAACAAAGGGCCTAATAGCCAAAATTGACATTGATCAAGTTTATCAGAGTGCGAATGTAATTTTACTACAAATATTTTAGTGCGATGGCTACGCCACTTTACACCATGTATCAGCTGAAACAGAAATATCACATTTTTAATGCAATGATTTTAAAGAATTTATTTCCAATCATGGAAATGTGGCATTGGCAAGATATCTTTGCAGATCAACAGCACATCCCCTGCCCTGCAATCAATCCCCTTAGGGGTATTTTTTGTTTTTTATTTCATCTTTGAATAACAATCCCGTGCCTTGCCGCACGATAAACAGAAGGGGCCACTCGGCCCCTTCCTTTACAGCAACGATCACGCCCAGTGATGGGCTCGCTTGGCCTTTTGCAGCTTCTCGTAAGCCGCCAGCAGCTTCTGGTGCAGCGGGAACTGGGAGAGCGACAGGTCGGCCGCCTCCAGACCGTGGAAGCGTGCTTCGCCAGTGGCGTTGGCCCATGCCTGTGCCAGCGTCTCTTCGCCATACATGCGAGTGAAGACGGCGCGATACTGCTCCGGATCCCGCTCCTCGTCGAGGAACAACTCGACGCAGGCACGCAGGGCGCGGTAGTAGCTGGCACGCTCGGCAGTGAACACTGACTGGTTGAACTCCATGGTCCAGTCGATGAGATCCAGTGCGGTCTCCAGCTCACCGGCGGCCAGCGCCAGCATGGCTTTCAGCTCGCCAACGCGCAGGGTGTGCAGCGCGGTCCCCTTGGCAGCGGCGATGCCCAGCAGCTCGCGTACACGGGTGCGCTCGTCGTGCCCCTCTTCATTCAGTTGATCAAACAACGCCATGTACTGCTCGGCATCCCAATCCAGTGATGGCAGCGCCAGGATCACTTCGCGCAGGTTGGCGCCCATGTTGTTGTTGGCCAGCAGCAGATCTTCGGCCGGATAGATGTCGGACATGCCCGGCACCAGAATGCGGCAGGCGTAGACCCCCAGATGCTCGTAGTCGGCGATATAGACCGGCTGTTCCAGCTCATGGAAGATGCCGATCAGGTGATCAAACTCCTCCTGCGAGGTGCCACGAAAATCCCAGTCAGCAAACTCGAAGTCCGCATCCTGCTTGAACAGGTCCCAGCTGATAAGGCCCGAGGAATCGATGAAGTGGGTCTCGAGGTTGTGGTGATCCGCTACCTGCTCGTTGTCGAATGACGGCGGCACGAACACGTCGAGATCCTTGAGACCGCGGCCCTGCAGCAGCTCGGTGACGGTCCGCTCGAAGGCCACTTCGAAGCGCGGGTGGGCGCCGAAGGAGGCAAAGCAGGTACCGTTGCTCGGGTTGAGCAGCACCACACAGATGACCGGATAGCGGCCACCGAGGGAAGCATCGAAGCTGTAAATGGGGAAGCCTTCCGCTTCGAGCGCCGCGATGGAGGCGGCAATCCCCGGATAACGGGCAATCACCTCGTCCGGGATCAGCGGCAAGCTGATGGCCTCGGCGATGATCTTGTTCTTCACGTGGCGCTCGAACACCTCGGAGAGCGCTTGAGTGCGCGCTTCGGTCTTGGTGTTGCCAGCGCTCATGCCGTTGGAGACATAGAGGTTGCCGATGATGTTCATCGGGATGTAGACGGTCTCGTGATCGGACTGACGCTCGAACGGCAGCGCGACGATACCGCGCTCTTCGTTGTTTGACTGCAGATCCACCAGCATGTCGGCGGTCACTTCACCGTCCGGGTTGTAGAACTTGCGGGTGAAGCTGTCGAGCAGACCGGCCGGGAACTGGTCACCCTCGATGGGGAACCACTTTTCGTTCGGGTAGTGAACGAAATCGCCGTTGGCGACCTGCTCGCCCAGATAGAAGTCGGCGAAGAAGTAGTTGGTGGAGAGACGCTCGAAATATTCGCCAAGGGCAGACGCGAGGGCCGCCTTCTTGCTGGCCCCCTTGCCGTTGGTAAAGCAGAGGGAGCACTCCTTGTCCCGGATGTGCACCGACCAGACGTTCGGCACGGGGTTGAGCCAGGAGGCCTCTTCAATATCAAAGCCCAGAGCTTGCAGCTTGGTCTGGAAGCGTTCGATGGAGTCTTCCAGCGCCGCGTCCTTGCCGGGAATAAAAGTGTGGTCAGTCATCACGATATCCTGATTTTTATTGGCTCATGTTCGGCCGCAGATAATAGCAGGGGTCGGCGGCTTTGGCAGGACAAAAATCAGTAAACAAGGATGAGTCGCACGGTGAGAAACCGGCTTGCCCCCTCTCCCCCGCCACAAACAGCGTGGGCCCGGGGATTGCCCGGGCCCCCTGGTTACGCGACGCGATAAACCGTCAGAGCTGCTTGCCCTGGCTCGCAATCAACTGGCTGTACCAGTGGAAGCTCGCCTTCTTGATCCGGCGAAGGGAGCCCCCCTGCTCGTCACGCTCCACATAGACGAAGCCGTAACGCTTCTGGTAGCCGTTGAGCCAGCTCAGGATGTCGGTGAACGACCAGGCGCAGTAGCCGAGCAATTCCACGCCATCCTGCATCGCCTCCTGGCACGCCTTGACGTGGCTGCGCAGGTAATCGATGCGGTACTCATCGTTCACCTTGTCGCCCGCCTCCAGCTTGTCGAACTCGCCAAGACCGTTCTCGGTGATCATCAGCGGCAGACCATAGCGGGAAGAGAGACGACGCAGGGCGATGCGCATCCCGGTCGGGTCGATGGCCCAATCCCAGTTGCTGGTCTCAAGGTGCGGATTGGGCGCCGTCTTGTAGAGGCCCGGGATGCCGCTGGACGGGGTAGTGCCCTTCTTGCCGGTGGTGTTGATCCGCTGCAGGGTCTGACCGCCCAAGGGGTTATCGGTGTAGGTCAGGGTGTAGTAGTAGTTGACGCCGATGTAGTCGGGCGTCCCCTCGCGCAGCAACTCCATATCGCCCGGCAGGATCTCGGGCGCCTCGCCGTTTTCTCGCAAGTAAGCGAGCGCCGCCTGCGGATAGCGGCCAAAGCAATAGGCATCCAGCCACCAGAGGTTGTTGAACTCCTCGGCGTTCTCGTAGGCCAGCATATCTTTCGGATCGCACGACGCCGGATAGGCTGGGGAGTAGGCAAAGCTCGGGCCAATCAAGCCATTCGGCACATGCTGGCGAAACGCCTTGATCACCCGGGCATTGGCCAGAAAGGCGATATGGTTGGCGGCAAAGAAGCGCTTGCGATCCTGCACTGCGGGCGGATGGGTGCCGAGCTGATAGGCATTGGTCAGGTTGTAGTTCTGCTCGTTGAGGGACACCCAATACTTCACCTTGCCGGCAAAGCGCTGATAGAGGGTCACGCAGTAGCGCTCGAAATCCTCGATAATGCGTCGGTCTTCCCAGCCGCCGTACTCATCCTGCAGCGCCTGCGGCAGATCCCAGTGATAAAGGGTCAGCACCGGTTCGATCTGGTGGGCCAAGAGGGTGTCGATCAGCTTCTCGTAGAAGGCCAGCCCCGCCTCGTTCACCTCCCCCCGACCGGTGGGATAGATGCGCGGCCAGCTCACCGAGAAGCGGTAAGCCTTGAGCCCCATCTCGGCCATCAGCGCCACGTCCTCTTCCATGCGGTGGTAGTGATCCACCGCCACATCGCCGTTGCTCCCCTCAAAGGTCTTGCCCGGCAGCTTGGTGAAGAGATCCCACACCGAGGGCCCCTTGCCATCGGCATTCCAGCCCCCCTCCACCTGATAGGCGGCGGAGGCTGCGCCCCACAGAAAATCGCTCGGGAAGTCTTTGAACTTGTGGTGATGCATCTGGTGTTGCTCCTTCTGCGCTGATGGTGTCAGCCATCTCTGATAACTCGGTGCCCCCGTGCCGGGGTACCCGAAATGAATTGGCATAAGCATCCATCACTTCTAAAATTCCGTCCAATGACAAATTTGACCACTCAACATTCCCAACAGGAATGAAAGGAGCCCTGATGGAGCTACGGGATCTGAAAGCCTTCGTCACTCTGGGGGAGGTGCTGCACTTCGGCCAAGCGGCGGTACGTCAGCATGTTACCCAGTCGGCCCTGAGCAAACAGATAAGGCGGCTGGAGGAGGAGCTGGGCGGCGAGCTGTTCGAGCGCAACGCCAGTACCACTCGCCTCACCGGACTGGGCAGGGCGCTGTATGAAAATGCCCGCGCTGTGGTCATCCAGAGCGAGCAGCTCTCGCGCACCGCCCGCGACGTGCTGGCGGGTAATGTCGGCACCCTGCGCATCGGCTTTGGCGTAGCCACCAAGATCCTGGTGCCCGCCGCCATCGCCCGCTTTCGCGCCGAGCGACCGCAGGTGACTATCGAGCTCAACGATCTCTCCACCCACCACCAGTTGCTGGCGCTCAGTGAAGGCAAGCTGGACCTCGGTTTTTGCCGCCTGCCCGCCCCCAAGGGGTGGCACGCCCTGCCGGTGGTCGAAGCCCACTTTGTCGCCGTGCTGCCCGCCAGCTACCGCGATGTGAGGGAGTTGGCGGATCTGGTGGACAAACCGCTGGCGATCCTGCGTCGTGACAAGGCCCCGTCCTTTTACGATCACCTGATGAACTATCTGGCCCAGAGCGGGCTGCGTTTTCGCGATATCCAGTACGTCAACGACTTCGCCGCTGGCGTCGCCACCGCGGCGGCAGAGATCGCCTGGACCCTGGTCCCCTCCTCCACCACCATAGAGCACCCGGATGTACTCACCCTGTCCCTTAGAGATGGGGAAGCCTGCTGGACCATTGGCCTTATCCGTCCGCCCCACAGCAAGGGGCCCTTGATCGATGCCTTCTGGGCAACCATCGCCGATATGGCGCCAAGATAGACACGCCGTTGGCAAACAGCAGATGGCGGCCGCGCATCAACGATAGCGTTCGACGATACGCGCCAACTCGCCGCTTTGTCGCAGCTGTTGCAGGGCATGGTTGAACTCGGTTATCCGGGTATTGAAGCGGGAGTGCTTGCCGATGCAGAGATTGAACGGGGTAGAGGCAAGCTGCAGCGGCACCTCGACCACCTGCCCGGACAATCCCAGCTGGTTGAGTTTGAAACGAGCCACCAGTGGGTCGGTCACCATCAGATCCCCCCGACCCGCCGCCAGCATTTTGAAGACATTATCAACATTGATGGTGTGATGAACGGTGAAGCCCGCCAGGTTCTCCTTGCCCCAGCCGTTACCGAAATAGTCGAGAAAGGTAAGCGATTTGAAGTCGCTCAAGCGGCTGGCTCGCTGAAACTCCGCCATGCGGGGATGGGCGCGCTGGGTAAAAATGGTTAGCACTGTGGTGGTAACCGGCTCTTCCACAATCAGGGTATAGCTGCGCCGCTCCCGGGTGGCGATGGTGACAAAACCATCGGCCTGCGCCATCCGCACCATTTTTTGCGCCCGTTGCCACGGATAACCTTCATGGCGCACCCGCAGCCCCATGCGCGCTGCCACCCGCTCCATCACGTCGATCATCAGCCCGCGCATCTTGCCCTGTTCGTCACGCCACGAATATGGGGCAAAGTCGTCAAAGTAGACCAGCTTCAACTCGGCCGCTGGCGCCGCCCAGACACTCTGCCACATCAGCAATCCCCAAAGGATTGCGATCCTCATACCAACACCCATGGCCGCGACTCCATCCACTCCTGCCACCTCTGAGCCTAGTGCAAAGCGGGCTGCGGCAAGGATCAGGATCCAGTGGAAAAAGTGGCCAACGAAAAAAGAGAGAGGAAGCTGTGGCTTCCCCTCTCTCGTTCGTTTTTCAGCACACCACCTTACCGATGGCGGTCTCGGCTTGCCGGTTACGCCAGCTCGGCCCGCAGCGCCTTGGTGGCATCGACCATCACCTTGAGGGCGGCTTCTGTCTCTTCCCAGCCGCGGGTCTTGAGGCCGCAATCCGGGTTGACCCAGAGCCGCTCGGCCGGGATCTGTTTGGCCGCCTTGCGCAGCAACCCCTCAATCCAGCTCTGGCTCGGCACGTTCGGCGAGTGGATGTCGTAGACGCCCGGGCCAATCTCGTTGGGGTAGTTGAAGCGCTCGAACGCTTCGAGCAGCTGCATCTGGCTGCGGCTGGTCTCTATGGTGATCACGTCCGCATCCAGCGCCGCCACCGCCTCGATGATGAGGTTGAAGTCGCTGTAGCACATGTGGGTGTGGATCTGGGTGCGGTCCGCCACCGGGCTTGCGCTCAGACGGAAGGCCCGCACTGCCCAGTCGAGATAGGCCTGATGATCCTGCTTGCGCAGGGGCAAACCTTCGCGGATCGCCGGTTCGTCGATCTGGATGATCTTGATGCCGTCGGATTCCAGATCTGCCACCTCGTCACGAATGGCCAGCCCGATTTGCAGGGCAGATTGCTCGCGGCTCACGTCTTCCCGCGGGAAGGACCAGCAGAGGATGGTCACAGGGCCAGTCAGCATCCCCTTCACCGGCTTGTCGGTCAGGCTCTGGGCAAATCGGGTCCATTCGAGCGTCATGGGGGTCGGGCGGTCGATGTCACGGGTGATCACCGGCGGCTTGACGCAGCGGGAGCCATAGCTCTGTACCCAACCGAAGCGGGTGATGGCAAAGCCATCCAGCAGCTCACCAAAATACTCCACCATGTCATTGCGCTCGGCCTCGCCATGAACCAGCACGTCCAACCCGATGGCCTCCTGACGCGCGATGGCATCGCGGATCTCGGCCTTAATGCCCGCCTCGTAGGCGCTGTCATCGATGCGACCAGCGCGCCAATCCTGCCGCAACCCCCGGATCTGGGAGGTCTGCGGGAAGGAGCCGATGGTGGTGGTGGGCAGCAGCGGCAGCTTGAGATCCGAGCGCTGCAGCTCGGCCCTGACCGGATAGGGACTGTGGCGATCAAAATCGCTGTTGGTGAGGCTGGCCAGACGGGACTGCACTGCACGCTTGTGCACCCGGCTGTCAGACTCCCGATCCACGATGGGCTGGCTATAGGCGGTGATCTTGTCGAGCTCGCCCCCATCCAGATACTCTCTGAGCAGTCCCAGCTCGAAACATTTTTGCAAGGCGAAGGCGAACCAGCTGCGGGTCTGGGGATCCAGCTCCTGCTCCAGAGTCAAATCCACCGGGCTGTGCAGCAATGAGCAGGAGGAGGCCACCCAGAGCCGCTCGCCGAGTTTGGCTTTCAGTGCCTTCAGAGTCGGCGCCAGCTTGGCCAGATTGGCACGCCAGACGTTGCGGCCGTTGATCACCCCGGCGGAGATGACCCACTGGGCGGGCAGATGCGGCACCAGGGTCTCCAGCTGTTCGGGGGCGGCCACCAGATCCAGATGCAGGCCATCTACCTTGAGGCTGGTGATGATGTCGCGCTGATGAGCCACCGAACCGAAATAGGTGGTGAGCAGCAGCTTGCAGGGGCCCGCGAGGCGCTCGTAGGCGTTGAGGTAGGCCAGCCGCCACTCGTCCGGCAAGTCCAGCGTCAGCGCAGGTTCATCGATCTGTACCCACTCCACTCCCTGGGCGGCCAACTTGGCCAGGATTTCCTGATAGACGATGAGCAGGCGATCGAGCAGTTCAAGGCGGGAGAAGCCGCTCTCTTTCTCCTTGCCGAGCCACAGATAAGAGACCGGTCCCAGCAGCACCGCCTTGACCGGCAGCCCCAGCGCTTTGGCCTCTTCCACCTCGTCAAACAGCTGGCTCCAGCCCAGCTTGAAGCGCTGATCACGGCTGAACTCCGGCACCAGATAGTGATAGTTGGTGTTGAACCATTTGGTCATCTCGGCGGCGGCCGCCGCCGGGCCGGTCGGCGCACGGCCGCGGGCCACCCGGAACAGGGTGTCGAGATCGGTCTCGCCATGGCGGTGACGGGCAGGCACTGCATCCACCAGCAGACTGGTGCCGAGCACCTGATCGTACCAGGCAAAGTCGCCCACCGGCAGCAGATTGACCCCGGCTCCGTGCTGGGCCTGCCAGTGGCGCTCACGCAGCGTCTTGCCCACGGCAACGAGTTCGGCCTGAGTGGTCTCGCCACGCCAGTAGGATTCGAGGGCAAATTTCAGCTCACGCTTGGCGCCGATACGGGGGAAGCCCAGGGTGTGTGCTCGTGTCATAGGTTCATTTCCTTATGCTCATTCATCTGATGGGGAACTGGATGATTTAGCCATCCAGATGTTTACACATCCAAAATGACAAGATAAGGTGACGCTGGCTATTGAATCCTCTTCAAGTGGCTCTCAAATAATCCTCAACTGACCGCCGGTAAGGTTCACCGCGAGGATACAGAGGCCGATTTTTACAGGTGCAAAAGGTGGCGGAGTCAAGAAACGCAGCAGGGTAACCGCCGGCCGCAACCTCAGCGCCATACGCAATCTCACAAGGAGCCATCTTATGGCAGTGCCAAGCAATGCAGGGATAGAGATCAAACACTTGAAAACATTGACCGCGCTGGCCGAGCAGGGCTCGCTGGCCGGTGCGGCGCTGACCCTCAACCTCACCCAGTCCGCCCTCTCCCACCAGCTCAAAGAGCTGGAGACCCGCCTCAATCTGGAGCTCTACCTGCGCAAAAGCCGCCCGCTGGTGCTGACCGCGGCAGGCGGCCAGCTGCTCGCCCTCGCCCGTCAGGTACTGCCCGCTCTGGCCCAGACCGAGAAACAGTTGCAAGCCCTGCAGAGCGGCGATGCGGGCAGGCTGCATCTGGCGCTCGATTGCCACAGCTGCATCCAGTGGCTGCTGCCGCTGTTGCCCGATTTTCGCCGCCAGTGGCCTGGGGTGGATCTGGAGGTGGAGTCGGTGCCGGGCTTTGATGCCATCAATGCCCTGCTAGGCGGCCAGCTCGACCTGCTGCTCACCTCGGACGTGCAGGCCCGCGGCGATCTCCACTTCGAGCCGCTGTTTGCTTTTGATCTGACTCTGGTGATGGCACCGGATCATCCCCTCTGCCACCGGAGCCGCATCGAGCCGAGCGATCTGGGGCCGGAGGTGCTGCTGGTCTATCCGGTGGAGCGCAGCCGCATGGATATCTTCAGCCGCTTTTTGCAACCCGCCGGGGTGGAGCCCGCCCGCTGCAAGCCGGTGGACAACACCTCGGTGATGCTGCAGATGGCCGCCGCCGGCCTCGGCGTCGCCGCCTTGCCACGCTGGGCCAGCGACGAGTTTGTCAGACAGGGGATGCTCTGCGCCCGCCCCCTCGGCAGCGGTATCCGTCGCCATATGTACGGCGCGGTGCGGGCCGCCGATCGGGATCAAGCCTGCCTGCAGAGCCTGTTCGAGCGCATTCGCCGCAAGATGGAGGGATAGCTCTCCTCAGCGTGGCTGACCGACCTCTGCCAGCAGTGCAGGCAACTGCACCTTGATGAAGTCGATGAGGGCCCTGACCGCCGGTGACAGACCGCGCCGCGCGGGATAGAGCATCACCAGCTTGCCATCTTTGGGACGCCACTCGGGCAGCAGTTGTTGCAGCCGCCCATCCGCCAACTCACTCACGCAGGCGTAAAGTGGCAAGCCCACCATCCCGAGCCCCGCCAGCGCCGCCTGTTTGAGGGTTTGCACATTGTCGCTGCGCAGCAGCACATTGACCACCACCTCCTCACTCTCCCCACTGTCGTGCCGCAGCCGCAGCAGATCGGCCTGACGCTCCAGCGAGCTGAAAAGTAGGGCATCCTCTCCTTCCAGCTGCCGTGGATGCGCCAGCGCATTGTGGCGCGAGAGCCACGCCGGGGTCGCCAGCACGCCCCACTGCACCGTACAGAGCGGCACCTGCACCAAGCTGGAGGGGGGCTGCTCGAAGGCCACCCCGCGGATCACCACATCCAGCCCCTCCTCCAGCAGATCCACCTGCCGGTTGCTGGCTTGCACGGCGAGCCTCACCTTGGGGTATTGCGCCATAAAAGCGGGCAGCAAGCGGGCAAGCAGCGCATCGGCAATGGTAATGGGCACGCTGATCCGCACCAGACCGCTCGGCTCCTGCTGCCGTTGCCGCACAGCCGCCTCTCCGGCCTGCGCCTCGGCCAGCATCGCCTGACAGTGGCGATAGAGCACCTCACCGGCATCGGTCAGGCTGAGCTGGCGTGAGGTACGTTGCAGCAGACGGGTATCCAGCCGCTCCTCCAGCAGCCGGATCCGGCGCGAGATCCGCGACTTGGGCACGCCAAGCGCCCGCGCAGCGGCAGTGAATCCCTGTCGCTGTACCACATGGGTGAAGAGATAGAGATCATTCAAATCAAGTTCCAGTGGTGTCATCGGGCAGCCTTGGTCAGGGTGAGGTGCATTTACATCGTTCCATTCATGGAACGATAAGAACCTATTTCACCAGATTGTCGCCATTTTTGCAGCCATCATAATGGCCCTATCCCCATCAGACGGTTGCTGCGCGGGCAATCCGCCGCACCAGCAAGGGCCGTTTGACTGTTCCGATATCACAAGGAGTTCACCATGAAACTGCGACAAATCTGCTCTGCCACCCTGCTCGGTCTGGCGACCCTGACTGCCACGCTGGCCACCACAGCGACACCGGCTATAGCTGCCGAGGCTGCCAGCCATCCGACTGTATCACCCAACCGCTATCTGGAGATGCTCTCCCGAGACAATGCGGTACTGCTGCTGGTCGACCATCAGGTCGGCTTGCTGAGCGGCGTGCGCGACACCACGGTGGGCGAGCTCAAGCACAACGTGGTGGCGCTGGCCAACGCCGCCCGCGCCCTCGGCGTGCCGGTGATCGTGACCGCGACCATGCCCGATGGCATGTGGGGCCCCACCATGCCCGAACTGACCAGTGCCCTGCCGGATGTGAAGGTGATCAACCGCACCGTCATCAACGCCTGGGACGATCCCGCCGTGCACGCCGCCATTGAGAAGACCGGCCGCAAACAGCTGATCATCGCCGGGGTATCCCTCGAGATCTGCGCCAGCTTCCCGGCCCTCTCTGCCAAGGCTGCCGGCTATGATGCCCGGGTGGTGCTCGATGCTTCCGGCACCTTCAACGAAGCCAAGCGCACCACTGGGCTGCAACGCTTGCTGGGGGCCGGTATCCCGGTCACCGACTACGCCTCTGCCGCGGTCGAGATGCTACGCAGCAACGTCGACCCCAAGGCGCACGATGTCTACAACGCCCTCGACATGCCTTTCGCCACCCTGGTGTGGCAGATGCAAGAGGGTGCCAAGAAGTCGTAACTCGCCCGCCTTCGGTCAGATGACCGAAGGCTTCTTTATGTCTTCAAGAGGTTATATCGATGACCAGACGCCTGACTCTCTCCGCCCCCGTCAAGGGCCAACCGCTGCGCATTGGCAGCGGCTTTGAAGCCAGCCATTTTGGCGAACACTTTTTCAACGGTCTGATAGACCCCGTGGTGATGGCGGATCACTTCCAGATGACCGCCCCCACCTTCGAGCCCCATCCCCACGCCGGGATCTCTGCCGTCACCTATCTGTTCGAGGATTCGACGAGCCCCCACGTCAACTACGACTCCCTCGGCAATCAGGGCCCCATCGAACCGGGGGCGCTCCACTGGCTGGCGGCCGGGCGCGGGGCCGTGCATACCGAGCAGCCGGAAGGGGCATCGCCCTATGTCCACGCCCTGCAAATCTTCGTCAACCTGCCTGCCCGTCAGAAGATGGCGTCGCCTTTTGCCATCCACGCAGCCGCTGCCACCATCCCCGAGTTTCATGACGAAGGGGTGCGAGTACGGCTGGTCGCAGGCCACAGCAACGGGATAACGGCACCACACTCGGTAGAACTGCCCCAACCCTTTACCCTGCTCGATGGCCATTGCGCGCCCGGCAACCGCTTCACCCATCTGCTGGCGGCAGGCTGGAATGCCATGATCTATCCCCTGACCGGATCGCTGACCCTGCAGGCGGAGGGAGAGCGGCACTTCATCCCGGCAGGTCACGGGATGGGTGTCAGCCTGCCTGCCGATGGCGGCGAGGCGGTGGCTCTGCAACTGGAGGCCACCGAGCGCTGCCACTTCGTGCTGCTCTCAGGCCAGGCGCTCAATGAACCCCTGGTCAAACATGGCCCCGTCGTCATGAACAGCCACGACGCCATTGCAGATCGGCTGCATGCCTATCAGCGCGGCGAATTTGGTCAGCTCAACGATGAGTGGCTGCGCAACGGCCAATATCGGCCATGAGCACGCTCGCTGGCCACCAGCCACAAAGCACGCGCTGGCCTCTGGTCTTCCTCGCCATTTTTGCCGGTGCCAGCGGCGCCCTCTGCCTTGGCAAAGTGCCCGCCGTACTCGGCATACTGCGCAACGAGCTGGGGCTGACACTGGTTGAAGCCAGCTATCTCGCCTCAGCTTTCAATACGCTGGCGATCCTCTGCAGTCTCTTTCTCGGCCTGTTGCTGACCCGCTGGAGTGGGCGGCAAACCGGGGTTGTCGGGCTTTTGGTTATCGTCACAGGCGGTGCGTTGGCGCTGCCCGCCACCGGGCTGGCCATGATGCTGCTGTCGCGCATTGTCGAGGGGATTGGCTTTTTGCTGGTCTCGGTGGCTATGCCCGCCTTTATCGTGGCGGTGACCCGGGAGGACGATAAACGGCTGGCCTTGAGCCTGTGGGCGGTCAACCTGCCTCTCGGGGCGGCGGCGGGTATGCTGCTCACCCCCTGGCTCACGGCGCAAGGTGGCTGGCGGCTGGCCTGGCTGCTCCTGATGATCCCGCAACTCTCTGCCCTGCTGCTTCTGCTCGCCAGTCGCTCAGCAGATAAACTGCGGGTCTGGGCACCCCAAAACTCGATCAACTCGGGCCACCCGCTGCGCCAGCTCACGGTGCTCCGGCAGAAGGCACTCTGGCGCTGCGGGTTGGCGTTCACGCTCTACAGCCTGATGCTCTGGGCGCTCTTTGTCTGGCTGCCAACCATGTTGCAAGGCAGCCCCGGGATTGGCCAAAGCCAGATCGCCCTGCTTTCGGCGCTGGCGGTGGTCGCCAATATTCCCGGCAACCTGATGGGGGCATGGCTGCTGCGCCGGGGCGTAGCGCGAGACCGGCTCATCAGCTGGGCACTGGGTCTGATGGCGCTGTGCGGCATGCTCGCCTTCTGGCCCGGCCTGTCGCCGTGGTGGGCCTATGGATTGTGCCTCGTCCTCTCCCTTTCGGGTGGCATGGCGCCGCCAGCGATCCTCTCGTCTGCGCAGGGAGTGAGTCAGGGGCCGGTGCAACTGGCCATCGTGCAGGGCTTTTTTGTCCAGCTCGCCAACCTCGGTCAGCTGCTGGGGCCCTTGCTGCTGGCGGCCCTGATGACGGACAGCGGCCATTGGGGGAGCGCTCGCTGGCTCTTTCTGGGCGGCTTGCTGCTGGCAATCGGACTCTATCTGTGGCGCCGCCAGCCCATTGGCGGGCAAGAGCCCAACTGACAGCTAGGCCAAGCTGCATTGATATGTGTCAGGAAGTGCCTGCGAAGTAGCTGCGTAGCGCCTCCACCACCCGCCGAACCTTCTCCGGGATCTCCCGCTGCGGCGTGATGGCGTGGATCTCCATCGGCGCCACCCGAAAACCGGGCAACAGTTCGAGCAGACGCCCCTGCGCCAGATCCTCGCCAATCTCTCCCTCCGGCTGCAGCGAGATCCCCTGCCCCGCCAGCGCAAACTGGCGCAAGGGCAACACGTTATTGCAGAGCACCTTGGCCTTGAACCTCACCCTGTGTTCGCCCCCCTTTTCATCCTGCAGCAGCAAACCGTTGCCCAGCATGTCGCCGCAGAGCCAGTCGTGGGTGGCCAGATCGGCGGGCATGCGCGGCGTCCCCTTGCGCGCCAGATAGGCGGGAGCGGCGCAGAGCAGCATCCGGGTCTGCCCCAGTTTGCGGGCCACCAGGGTCGAGTCAGGCAAGGTGCCGACCCGCAGCGCCACATCGATCCGCTCGGCAATCAGATCCCGCTTCTCGTCGTCGGCGATGATCTGGATGGTGAGGCCGGGATGGGCCTGCAACAGCGGCGAGAGGGCCAGAGCCAGCGGCTGGCCCGCCATCCCCACCGGGGCGGTGATCCGCACTTCCCCGAGCAGGGCGTCGCGCACCTCCGAGAGGCGCAGCTCGGTCTCGCTCAGGGTCTGCTGCAACGCCCGGCACCCTTGCCACACCACCTCTCCCGCCTCGGTCAGACTGAGGCGACGGGTGGAGCGATGGAGCAGGGGCAGCCCGAGCAGGCTTTCGAGCTGGCTGATATGCTGACTGACGGCAGAGGGGGTCATGCCAAGGGATTTGGCCGCCCCTGTCATGCTGCCCGCATCCACCACGGCGGCGAAGATGGCGTAACGTCTGAGCTGTTCCATTATTAAATCCAGCTTATAAGTAAATGCATTTTTGAGGTGATTATTAAATCATAAATGGCAGCGTAGGATAGCCCCATTCCAACAGTGAAGGAGAGTTCCCCATGAAGATTGCCCTGATCGGTGCCAGCGGTTTTGTCGGTTCAGCCATCCTGAACGAGGCCATCAGCCGCGGCCATCACGTCACCGCCATAGTCCGCGATGTCAGCAAGGTGGCCGCCCATCCGCAGGTCACCGCCGTGGCGGTGGATGCCCAAAACCCGCAGGCATTGGCCGAGGTGCTCAAGGGGCACGATCGGGTGATCAGCGCCTACAACCCGGGCTGGACCACACCGGATATCTACGACCAGTACCTCAAGGGCGCCAACGCGATTGTCGCAGCAGCCAAAGCGGCCAACAGCTGGCTGCTGGTAGTAGGTGGCGCCGGCAGTCTGGAGGTCGCCCCCGGCGTGCAACTGGTGGATACCCCGGAGTTTCCGGCCGAGTGGAAACAGGGGGCACTGGCGGCCCGTGACGGTCTCACCGCCCTGCGCCGTGAAACCGCTCTCGACTGGCGCTTTGTCTCTCCCCCGGTGTTCCTCGAACCGGGCGAGAAGCGCGGCGGCTATCGGATTGGTGGCGATCAGGTGCTCTTTAGCGGCGAACAGCCTGCCGGGATCACCGCCGGTGATCTGGCCGACGGCGTGCTGAACGAGGTGGAAAAACCGACTCACCTGCGCCAGCGCTTTACCCTGGGTTACTGAGAGCCAGCAGGCGGTTAAGGCCAGAATGCGCGGTCACTCGCCTGTGCTTTCGGTCAGGTGAACACCCGCTCAACCAGAAGGGAGGCATCCGCCTCCCTTCTGTTTTGGTCATTTTTGCCACTGGTAGCTTGCCTCTGGTTATCACTCTCCCCCTCATCGTTGCCCCTTTACCCCGCAATGGCTGCGCAAAAACCTTCAGCCCATCAGGCACCGAATTCCATTTCGAATTTTGTATATAACTAAGAATAATTTGTTGTTTCCGTCTTATAACACCGAACAGTAGCATCCCCTTTATCCCAGATGGCGCCACACTGTCGCGCCATCCCGTTTGCCGCTTATCAGGTCTGCCAACAGCGGAGGCAGTGCAAGAGATGGCGCCAGAGATAACGAAAGAGTGAGGAGGTGCACATGGAACATTCACCACTGCCGATCATCGATCTGGCTGCCCTCAACGGGGCACCCGACCTGCGTCGCCCTATGTTGGCCAGGCTGGCCGCAGCCGCCCGCGACGTCGGCTTTTTCTATCTGACAGGGCATGGCCTGAGTGATGCCGAGCAGCGGGAAACCCTGGCGCTGGCAGAGCGCTTCTTTGCCCTGCCGGAGCAGGAGAAGCTGGCGGTGCAGATGGTCAACAGCCCCCACTTTCGCGGCTACAACCGGGTCGGTGCCGAGCTGACCCGCCAGCGGCCGGATCTGCGTGAGCAGTTCGATATCATGAACGAGGCGCAAGCCCTGCCTGCGGCCCTGATCCGTGAACCCTGGCAGCGGCTGGTCGGTCCCAACCAGTGGCCAACCGCCCTGCCAGAGATGAAAGCCCATCTGCTGGCGTGGCAAGATCGGCTGAGCGATATCACCCTCACCCTGCTGGCCGCTTTTGCCGAGGTGCTGGAGCAACCGGCCCAAGTGTTTGACGACAGTATTCGCGGCGCCCCCTACCACCACATGAAGCTGATTCACTACCCTGGGCAAGAGGCGGGCAGCAGCAGTCAGGGGGTCGGCGCCCACAAGGATCCCGGCTACCTGACGCTGGTGATGCAGGACAATCACTCGGGGCTTGAGGTCGAGACGGCCGACGGCTGGATCTCCGCGCCCCCCCTGCCGGGAGCGCTGGTGGTCAATATCGGCGAGCTGCTGGAGCTGGCCTCCAACGGCTATCTCAAGGCGACCCTGCATCGGGTGGTAAGCCCGCCGCCCGGCGTCTCGCGCCTCTCCTGCGCCTTCTTTATGGCGGCGCGGCTCGATGCCACCGTGCCCCTGCTCAGCCTCTCCCCAGAGCTGGCAGCGCAGGCGCAAGGGCCGGAGAGTGACCCGACCAACCCGCTCTTCTATCAGGTGGGGGAGAACGTGCTGAAAGGGCGGCTGCGCTCCCACCCGGATGTGGCGGCGCGGCACTATGGGCCGGTGGAACCCGCTCGCCTCCCGCGCACTGAAAGCGAAGCGATAACGGCCTAAGCAGCGTAAAGATCCGCAGGCGGGTATATGCATAAGCCACAAGCCGCATGCACATACCCGCGCTGACAAAAACAACAAGCAACGAACAACAAAACAAGTCATGGCCAGAGCCTGGCCATCACGGAGCAACACGATGAAATTCAAAACCATGAGCGTACACAGCGGCCAGCGGATCGACCCCCAGACCGGCGCCCTCACCACCCCGCTCTACCAGAGCAGCACCTTCAGCTACTTCAACGCTCAAGCGGGCAAGGATCGTTTCGCAGGTCAGGCCCCCGGCTTTATCTACAGCCGCTTTGGCAACCCCACCACCGCCGAGCTGGAGCAGAAGCTGGCGGCGCTTGAAGGTGCCGATGAAGCACTGGTGGTGGCGAGCGGCATGGCGGCGGTGAGCGCCATCATGTATGCCCTGGCCGACAGCGGCGATGAGGTGGCCTATATAGGCCCGCTCTACGGCGGCACCGATGCGTTCCTCAAGCAGACCTTCAGCCGCGCCGGCATCAAGGTCACCGCCTACGAGAGCGACCGGGATCTGCTGGCCAATATCCGCCCCGCCACCAAGGTGGTACTGTTCGAAACCCTGACCAACCCCACCCTCAAGGTGGTGGATCCGCGACTGGTGGTGGACGCGGCCCGCAAGGTGGGCGCTATCACAGTGTGTGACAACACCTTCCTTACCCCCTACCTGCTGCGCCCACTGGAGCTCGGGGTCGACGTGGTGATGCACAGCGGTACCAAATATCTGGGCGGCCACGGCGACATCATCGCCGGGGTGGTGGCGGGCTCCCACGCTCTGATGAAGTCGATCCGCACCGTGGCCCTCAAGCACATCGGCTCTCCCATCGGCCCGCAGGAGGCCTACCTGCTGCAGCGTGGGGTCAAGACCCTGCCGCTGCGGATGGATGCCCACCTGCACAATGCGCAGAAAGTGGCCGAGTTTCTGGCGGCCCATCCGGCGGTGAAGAAGGTGATCTACCCGGGGCTTGCCAACCATCCGGGCCACGATGCCCTCGGCGCCTTCGCCAGCGGCTTTGGCGGCATGGTGAGTATTGAACTTGAAGGCGGGTTTGAACGCTGCGCCACCCTGCTCGATAACCTGCAACTATTCGTGCAGGCGGTGAGTCTGGGGGATCTCGAGAGTCTCGCTTGCCATCCGGCCAGTACCACCCACGCAGCCATGGACGAGGCGAGCCGCCTCGCCGCCGGGGTCAATGACGACCTCATCCGCTTCAGCATCGGGGTGGAAGATGCCGATGATCTGATCGCCGATCTGGCCGCCGCGCTGGCACAGATCTAACCGGGAGCACGCATCTCACTTGCCCGCCAAATGGCGGCGAGTGAGATGCCCAACAAACAACAACGGCCCATCAAGGGCCGTTGTTGTTTGTTAGGCTATGGAAAGACGGGATTTACTCCTCCCACACCACCACTTGGGATGAGGGCCAGCGATCCCCGACCTGGGCGTACTTTTGCTCCAGCAGGTGACGCTTGATCTTCATGGTGGGGGTCAGCACGCCGTTCTCGATATTCCAGGGTGTCTTCACTACCAGAATGCCGCGAATTTTGGCATGAGATTCCAGCTGATCGTTGACCCGAACCCGCGCCGCTTCCAGTCTGGCGTTGACCTCCTCCCGATTGCCCTTCATGGCGCTCTCGGCCAGTTGCACCAGCGCAATGGGCTGGGGCATGCCGTACCCAATCACACAGAGCTGTTCGATGATGGGCTCCTGACCCAGCAGCCCCTCAATGGGCACCGGCGCCACATACTTGCCCTTGGCGGTCTTGAACACATCCTTCATCCGGCCGGTGATGGTGAGATAACCCTCCTTGTCCAGCTTGCCCATGTCACCGGTGTGGAGCCACCCCTCGGCATCGATGGCCTCGGCGCTGTGTTCGGGGTCCTTGTAGTAACCCAGCATCATCCCTTCGCAGCGGCAGAGGATCTCCCCTTCGTCAGAGATCTTGATGGTCACTCCGATCCCCGCCTTGCCGACGGTGCCGATCTTGTCGGCGCGGAATGGGTAGTTGATGGTGGAGTAGGCGTGGTTCTCGGTCATGCCCCAGGCTTCCGTCACCTTGAGGCCAATGCTCAGATACCACTCAAGCAGCGCAGGGGAGACAGGCGCGGAGCCGCAGCCGAGTACCCGGGCCTGATCCAGTCCCAACCCCTTTTGCAGCTTGCGTTTGATAAGGCCGGAGATAAGCGGGATCTTGAGCAGCAACGCCAGTTTGTTCTGGGGCAGCTTCTCGTGGATCTTGATGCGGAACATGGCCCACAGCCGCGGCACCGAGATAAAGACGGTGGGACGGCAGCGTTTGACATCTTCGATAAAGGTGTCGAGGGATTCGGGGAACGCGATGGTAGCGCCGCCATAGAGACTGCCGCCATAGATGTAGACCCGCTCGGTAATATGGGCCAGCGGCAGGTAGGAGAAGCCCCGATCGGCCTGGCTCAGGCTCACCGTCTCCACCAGCTTCTCGCACGACCAGGCGTAGCGCTCGACGCTCAGCATGGCCCCTTTCGGCTTGCCGGTACTGCCAGAGGTGTAGACCAGACTCAGCAGGGAGTCAGGGGCCTGCACCGGGCTGTCAGGGATCGGCTCGTGCGCCTCCAGCAGGTCATCCCACTGGTGGCTGGCTGGCATGGTGTCATAGGGGAAGGCGATGCGCAGCAGATCGGCGGGTACGCCAG
The DNA here is from genome assembly GCF_049172135.1 of Aeromonas sp. 603079. Taxonomy (NCBI): domain Bacteria; kingdom Pseudomonadati; phylum Pseudomonadota; class Gammaproteobacteria; order Aeromonadales; family Aeromonadaceae; genus Aeromonas; species Aeromonas sp. 603079. Next base: position 22,669 of record NZ_JAAKPX010000021.1, read on the forward strand.
CCTCCTGACTCTTCCAGTCATCCAGCTTGCCGACGAAGATCGCCTTGGCTTCGCTGTGGCGCAGCACATATTCGATGGTATCGACGTTGGCAGTCGGGTAGATGGGCACGCTCACATACTGCCCCATCTGCATCGCCAGATCGGCGATAAACCACTGGGCGCAGTTCTTGGAGAGCAGCGCCACCTTGTCACCGGCCACCAGACCGAGGTGACGCAAGGCCGTCACCATCCGCCGCGCTTCATCGGCCACTTCACCCCAGGTGAAATCGACATATTCGCGGTTGATGGTTTGACGCAGGTAGGTTCGATCAGGACACTGCCGCTCCCAGTGATAGAGCATCTCGAGCGGCAGTTTATTGGCAATGCGTGAGGAGGAGGCCATAGTTTAATCCCTGAAACAAAAGGCGAAACTTATTATTAACCTTTCACTAACTTCAGGGGAAGGATAAACTCAAACTTCAGTTTGAATTGTGTATCCGATCAAGCTTCTGCATCTTGTTGCAAACGACTCCACATCGCCTGCACCAGTTTTTCATCCTCTTCAGAAAGCTCACCTTGCAAGATCGCCTCGTTGAGGCTGCGCAGCACATAGCTCTTGACGTCCCGCACCAGGGTCTTGCCTTCCAGCTCGGCCCGGGCAACCGCCAATGAGATATGACCTCGCAGGTAACCCCCCGCAAACAGCTCATCGTCGGTCGCGGTGGCAACCATGCTGTCGATCAGTCCCAACAACTTGTGCTCAAAATCGTGAATCGTCATGTAACGCAGCCTCATTTGCGGCAAAAAATTCGGGGGTATGGAACCGCAATCCGGTTGATTGCAGCTCTCTGGCGCCAGGCCAGCAGCGTCCTTGGCGTCCTATTCCGGGTTGGCCACCGGGTAGATGACCTGATCCTTGTATCCCGTGGTTATTCGCAGATAACCACGCAACGCCCGGTTTAATTGCGGATCATCGGTGTCCACCAGCAGCGGCCTGCCCGCAAGGGCGGCAAGCTTGGCTTTGGTTGCCAGCACCTGGATATTGTCCAGCCCGACACACCGAATCACCTCAGGACTCAATTGCTGATTTCCGCGCCCGAACAGATGTCCCTGTCCGCCTATCAGGGTAATGATCAGTCGGCAGCGACGGCCGCGGATCCGGGTCAGGATCTCGGCGGCGCTGAGATCCTGCCCGATAAGTCGGCCATTTTCCACCAGATCCACACCGAGCAAAGTATTTTCCAGACCGAGCTCAGCCATACAAGCTGCTACCGTGCTGCCGGAGCCCATCAGATAGAGGGTATCGGGCTCCATCTGCTCCACCACACCAGCGGCGAGATCCGCCAGCACCAGCTCTTCAGACTCCTTGCCCCCCTGCTTGACCGCCTGCACATAACGCAGATCGCCGGGCACCTTCAGCTGGCCGTAGTGGCGGGCCCGCACCTTGCCCGCGCGAAACGCCTCCTCGTCGATGTCGCGCACCTCGGCATCGATCAGGCTGAGCAGTTCCCCTGCGATCATCCGCGCCACCACCCGCCCGCTGGCAGCCGGGGTCACCCCGTAGACACCGGAGTGGATCTTGCACCCCGCCGGAATGCCGAGCACATGGCAGGACTCCCCCACCGCGGCGCAAATATCCCGCGCCGTGCCATCGCCACCGGCAAACAGCAGCAGATCGACCCCGGCTTCGCGCATCAACTCGGCGGCGTGGCGGGTATCATCGGCCGAGGTGCTCTCCCCGACCGGTTGATAGATGACCCGACAGGGCAACCCCAGCTCGCGGGCCACCGCCTCCCCCATCTCTCCCGCCACCGTCAGCAGTTCGAACGGGATGCTCAGCTCGCACAGTGGCAACAGAGCTTGCCGCGCTCGATCTTGTGCTCTGGGCACGGCACCACGAGCAAGCGCCTCATCCACCACGCCGTCACTCCCCTTGAGCCCCACTGCGCCGCCAATCCCGGCGACAGGATTAATAATGAACCCTAATCGAAACATGCCTGCCTCCCTTGCGATGGCCCCCATTTTTATCTTTTCGCCCCTCTGGGACAAGCAGTGGCACCCCTGCTAGAATTCGCATCTTCAATTTTCCAACCAATGTTCAATCAAGGTTCAATCATGCTGGAATGGGTTCTTGATCCCTCCGCCTGGGTCGCTCTCGCTACCCTTACCCTGCTCGAAATCGTGCTGGGCATCGACAACATCATCTTTATCTCCATCCTGGTAGGTCGCCTGCCGGAGGCTCAGCGCCAAAAAGCGCGCATTCTGGGTCTGGGGCTCGCCATGGGCACCCGGATCCTGTTGCTGCTCTCGCTGGCCTGGGTGATGCGTCTCACCGAACCGCTCTTCACAGTGCTGAACGAGGCTATCTCGGGCCGCGATCTCATCCTGCTGCTGGGTGGTCTGTTCCTTATCGGCAAGAGTACCCACGAGATCCACGCCACTCTGGAAGGCGCCGCCGAGCCGGAGAACGTCAGCAAAGCGGCCTCGGGCTTTATCAGCACCCTGATCCAGATCGCCATTCTGGACATAGTGTTCAGCCTGGACTCGGTGATCACTGCGGTCGGCATGGCCGATCACGTGCCGGTGATGGTGCTGGCCATCATGATCGCCGTCTTCATCATGATGTTTGCCGCCAAGTCTATTGGCGATTTCGTCGATGACCACCCCACCATCAAGATGCTGGCCCTCTCCTTCCTCACCCTGGTGGGGTTTGCCCTGATGGCGGAGGGGATGGATCTGCACATACCGAAAGGCTACATCTACTTCGCCATGGCCTTCTCGCTGGTGGTGGAGATGATCAACATCCGCTTGCGCAAGCACAGCGAGGTCGACACAGGGAAGTAGTGTCGCCGGATCAAAAAGAGCGCCTCTCGGGGCGCTCTTTTGTTATGCACACGGCATGCTGCCGGATAGAGATCACTGGTTGGCAATCACAATGGCAACCCGGCGGTTTTCTGCTCGTCCGGCTGCGCTCTTGTTGTCCGCAACCGGGGCCGTCTCACCGCGGCCACGGATCTCAAGATTGGCGGGCATCATCCCCACCGAGATCAGCACATCTGCCACCGATTGGGCTCGTTTCAGAGAGAGCTGCTGGTTGTAGCTGCTCTCGCCGGTATTGTCGGTATGGCCATCCACCCTCGCCTTGTCGAGCCCGACCCCAAGCAGGGCCTTGCCCAGTTTTTCCACTATCAGCCGGGTCTGCGGATTGAGTTCACCCACATTGTTGGCAAACAGCACCCGGTTGGCCAGATCCAGTGTCCAGCCCTCATCGGTCAGATAGAAACCTTGCTCCTTCAATACTGCCAGCTGTTCCGGGGTCAACCCCCTGGGGGTGCTCTGACAACCCACCAGCAGAGAGAACAACAGGCCCAGCACGACAGCCTTGATGGAGAGGGATAGTTTCATTGTTATGACTCCTTTACACCTTGACTCACGCCGATTTGGCGGCCTCAACCTCCTCACGGCGTGTACGTTTTGCCAAATACATGGCTTTGTCTGCCAGCTCGCACAGCTCGCTGGCGCGGGTCCCGGGTTGATGGATGGCAAAACCGATGCTGATCCCTGCCACCAGTTGCTGTCCATCCCGCAATACCACAGGATCACTCATCGCCTGCTGAATGCGGTCGATCACCTCTTCCACATCCTGCCCCAGATGCACAGGTGTCAGCAGTATGGCGAACTCATCCCCCCCCAGCCGGCAGACCAGATCTCCGGGGCGCAGCTGATGCTGTACCCGCCGGGAGAGGGTCACCAGCACATCGTCACCGGCGTTGTGCCCCAGGGTGTCGTTAATCTGTTTGAAACGATCGCAATCGAGATAAAGCAGGGCGAACGGGGCCCCCCCCTCGCTTACCTCCCCAATGGCATGCTCGAGGCGAGCTTCGAATAACGCCCGGTTGGGCAACCCGGTCAACGCATCATGGGTCGCCTGGTGGAGCAGACTGGCGTTCTCCCGCGCCTGATGAGCCTGCCAGGCTTGCAGCTCATCCAGCAGGGCGTTGAAATCCTCTCCCAGTTCATTGAGCTCGACGATATCGGCCGGTGGCGCCCGCATCCCCAGAGTGCGTTGTCGACGCACCGAGTGGGCGACCTGTGCCAGTTGTCGCAGTGGCGAGGTGATCGCGACCTGCATCCGCCCGGCGACATAGAAGGCGCCCATCACACTCAACACCAGGCAAATCACCATCACCAGCAGCACCGAGAGCAAGAACAGCAACAGATACTCGCCATGACCGCGCAGCTCTATGGTGGCAATCTGATCACCTCCCCGCAGCATGGGATAGGTGACCGGCCCCGGTAACAGCAGGCGGGCAATATAATCTTCGACTGTGGCCAGTGGATTGCTGACGGGACGAACCCATTTAGCGAGCTGTTGACCATTGGCCAGCACGATACTGGCTTCGGCCACCTCCTCATGGGCGACAATACCGCCAAGCGCCTCGCTCGCTGCCTCTTCATCGTGGAACACCACCGCCGCCTCGGCGCTGTAGCTGATTGCGCGGGCCACCAGCTCCAGATTGTGATCGGCGTAGAAGCGTACTACCAGCAAGGCAATCAGAGTAAAAAAGAGTCCCGCCACGCTGACGGCCGTGATGGCGGCCACCAGATGGGTTCGCCCCAGGCTCTGACGTAGGGTCGGACGACGGGGATCCGCGCTGACCTGTCGTCTCATGGGACCCCCTTGTCGGCACGGGCCAGCTTGAGCACAGCGGGATGTACTCGTACGCCGCTCAGGGCCAGGGCATCGAGGTTCACTTTAAACCGCACTCGCACGCTGTCCGGCGAGGTCTGCAGGCAGAACACCGAGCTGGTGGAACAGTCGTGGTTGTATTCGCTGATGCTGAGCACTGAATGACCCTGCAAGCGCGCAAACAACGCAATCCGGGTCGGCTCGTCGACGACGCCGAGATAGAGCACATCGCAATTATCACTGATGGCCGGATCACTCGCGTCGTAGCGATTGACCTGCACGGCACGGCCATTGGCCTGACGATCGATGGTAAAGAGGGCTCCGGCATACTCCGTCGGCGCCGCCACACACAGGCGCAGCACCGCAGGCTCGGTGGGCCAGCGAGTGTAACTCAGGATATCGAGCACCAGCTCCCTGACCGCCGTCGCCCGGCTCTCTGCGGCCGTTTCCGCCAGCGCGTGAGGCAACAGCAGACCAAACCCTAACAGCAAGGGCGCCAGGCGAGCGGCGAAACGGGGAGAAAAGAGTAACAGCATGATCGGGAAGTGGCCGCCTTGACAACACCGCTGCAGTGGCATAGCGGTTCGGGTACATGTATCCAGATAGTAAGTTGGTGGACACTGGCCTGACAAGTCTCCCGAAGCCCTCCCGCCCGGAAGCCGTGTAAAGAAAACAGAGAGCCCGTCTGGTGACGGGCTCTCTGTTGGCTGGCATCCGGAACAACTTACTTCTTGCTGATGCCATATTCCCGCAGCTTGTTGGCGATGGCGGTATGCGACACACCCAGGCGTTTGGCCAGCTGACGGGTCGACGGGAAGGCGGGATAGAGCCGGGCCAGCAGCTGGCTCTCGAAGCGCTTCACCGCATCGTCGAGGTTTCCCTCAAACCACTCGTCGATCAGCGGCATGGTATCGGCCGCCACCGGCAGGTCGATCTGCTCGGGCCCCAGTTCATCCCCTTCCAGCAGGGTCATGGCACGGTAGAGACAGTTGCGCAGCTGACGCACGTTGCCCGGCCAGCGATAGGCGGTCAGGTAGTCTGCCATGTTGCGGGTAAAGCGCGGACGGGGTCGCTGCAACTCGCTGGCAAAGCGGGAGACAAACTGCTGGGCCAGCACCATGATGTCCGCCTTGCGCTCGCGCAGGGGTGGCAGCGCCAGACTGAGCACGTTGAGGCGATAGTAGAGATCCTCGCGGAAGCTTCCTTCGTGCACCAGATCCAGCAACTGCTTCTGGGTGGTGCAGATGAAACGCACGTTGACCTTCACCTCTTGCTCGTCACCGACCCGGCGGAATACCCCATCCTGCAACACCCGCAAAAACTTGGTCTGCAGATGGGGAGACATATCGCCGATCTCGTCCAGCATCAGGGTGCCGCCGCTCGCCAGCTCCAGCACGCCGCGCTTGCCCTCGGTGTTGTTGCCAAAGGCGCCGGGGGCATAACCAAACAGCTCGCTCTCGGCCACGTTATCGGGCATGGCGGCGCAGTTGAGGGCCATAAAGGGGTGGCTGGAGCGCAGGCTGGCCCCGTGACAAGCACGGGCCAGCAGCTCCTTGCCGGTACCGGTCTCACCGACAATCAGCAGCGGCGCATCCTGCATCGCCAGTTTGCGCGCTTGCGACAGTACCTCTTTCATCTTGGGGCTCTCGGCCTGCAGATGCTCGAAGCCCCCCACTTCCACCGCATGAAGCGCGCTGAAGTGCAGGCCGACCCGACGGGCAGATTTGAGCACCACCACGGCCCCGGCCAGCGCCTGCTTGCCGCGGGCTTCTGCCACGAACAACGGCATCAGATCTGCCAGATACTCTTCGCCATTGAAACTGAGCTTGCAGGTCTGCGGCTTGATCTCGCTCGCCTCCAGCCAGCGGGTGAAGGAGAAACCCTTGACCAGCGAACCGAGCGCCACCCCGCGCACCTCCTCCACCGGCAAGCCGAGGGTGGTGAGGGCAGACTGGTTGGCCTGGGTCACCTTGCCCTTGCTGTCGAGGGAGAAGACCAGATCCGGCAGCGCCTTGAGCAGCGCCTCGATCTCGTGATGCTCTCGCTCGGAAGGCATGTAGGGGATGGTCTTGACGTCGTAGACGCCGGGAATGCGGCGGATCTCCGGCATCAGGTGCTGAAAATCACTGAACTCCAGCTCGGGAAAGTTGAGATAGATGATGCCTGAGGTATCGATTTCGATGCCGCGCAGATCGATATTGTGCTCCACCAGGCGGTCGAGCAGTTCCCGGGTCAGGCCCAGGCGGTCTTCACAGCTGACTTCAAGACGCATTCGGGACACACTTCCTAGCTAACTCTATGAATGAGCGGATAATACAGTCTCGATCCCCCCAGTGCGAGCGCCAGCCCATAAAAATGCGGGCCCGCCCCGCTTTCGCAGGCAGGCCCGGGTCAACCGATGACGCTGGTGTGGGGTGCGATTACCGGAGCAACTGATCGGTGCGCGCCGCCATGATGAAGTCGTTGCGATGCAAACCGCCGATCTTATGCATCCACCAGCTGACGGTCACCTTCCCCCATTCGGTCAGAAATGCAGGAAGGGGGATACTCCGCCTCAACCTGTTCTCAGATTATCTGGGCAATTGGTCTGTACGCGCAGCCATGATGAAGTCGTTGCGGTGTAATCCGCCGATCTTGTGCGTCCACCAGCTGACGGTCACCTTACCCCACTCGGTCAGGATGGCCGGATGATGGAACTCCGCTTCTGCCAGCTCCCCCAGGCGGTTGGTAAACGCCAGCGCCTCCTTGAAGTTGCGAAATGTAAATTCTCGCCGCAGTTGCAGCGCCCCCTCCTCCACCAGCGGCTGCCAGTCGGGAATAAGCTGCATCAGCTCGCGCAGCTCCTCATCGCTCACCTTGGGGGCATCGGCGCGACACGCTTCACACTGCTGGCTGGCCAGTTCGGACATGGGTTACTCCTGCTTGAATTAATGAAAAATTAATGAAAATGAAATAGGGTTGTTTGCTTTTGGTCAGCTTGCCTGTTTGCCAGCGGGAACCTCAAAGCGCGGCGGATAGAGGCCAAGCCGACTGGCCTCGGCCAGAGCAGCCATGATCTCCTCCCCGGTCAGCTGGTAGAGATGATCGAGACTCGGCAGCACAAAATAGGTGGGCTGCATGATGTCGATGCGATAGGGGGTGCGCAGCACGGTCAGCAGATCGAAGGGTTGCAGCAGCGGCTGACCGGAGAGGGCATAGGCGGTCTCGCCGATGGAGGAGAGAATGCCGCCGCCGTAGATGCGCAGCCCGTCCGGCGTGGCCAGCAGGCCAAACTCCACGGTGAACCAGTAGAGCCGGGCCAGAAAGACCCGCTGCTCCTTGCTCGCCTGCTGCCCCAACTGACCGTAGAGGTGGGTAAAGTGGGCAAAGGCCGGATTGGTCAGCATGGCGCAGTGGCCGAAGATCTCGTGAAAGATATCGGGCTCTTGCAGATAGTCGAGCTCGTCCCGGCGCCGGATAAAGGTGGCCACCGGAAACTGGCGATTGGCCAGCAGGGCGAAGAAGCGATCGAACGAGATAAGCGCGGGCACCGCCGCCACCGACCAGCCGGTCGCAGGCTGCAAGACGGCGTTGATCTCGGCCAGCTGGGGGATGCGATCACGGGGCAGCCCCAGTCTGTCGAGACCGGCCAGATATTCGTTACACCCCTTGCCATCGAGGGCGGCGAACTGGCGTTCGATCAGGATCTGCCAGGTGCCGTGCTCTTCGGCCGAGTAGTGGATCACCCCGTCAGCATCCGGCTGGTGGGCGGTGTAGAAGGTTGCCATAGCGGTTCCATCCTCTGGCGCCACATCAAGGCGCCTTGCCGTTTCATCACGATTTCACTGTAACGAAATGGCAACAAAAAAAGCAGCCGACCCATGAGTCGGCTGCCTGAAACAGTTGTAAATAAATTGTGACAACCCGCTAACCAATCCCCACTACAGCTTGACCATGATATGGCGCGGCACCGTGTAATCCTCCAGCGCATAGAGGGAGAGATCCTTGCCGTAGCCCGACATCTTCATGCCGCCGTGGGGCATCTCGGAGGTGAGCATGAAGTGGGTGTTGATCCAGGTGCAGCCATATTGCAGGTGGCTGGCCACCTTGCTGGCGAGGCTCAGATCCTTGGTCCAGACCGACGAGGCGAGGCCATAGTCCGAGTCGTTGGCCCACTGCACCACCTGCTCGGCATCGTTGAAACGGGTCACCGACACCACGGGGCCAAACACCTCGCGGCGCACGATCTCATCCTCCTGCCGGGCCCCGACAATCAGGGTCGGCTCGAAGAAGAAGCCGTTGCCTGGGCGGATCTTGCCCCCCGCCGTCACCTCCACATGACCGCTGCTCTGGGCCCGCTCGACAAAGCTGGCGACCCGGTTGCGCTGTCTGTCCGAGATAAGCGGCCCCATCTCCACCCCCTCCTCGTACTGGCTTCCCACCTTGATGGAGGCCACCGCATCGGTCATGGCGGCGACGAACTTGTCGTAGATCTTGCCCTGGGCATAGATACGGCAGGCGGCGGTGCAATCCTGGCCTGCGTTGTAGAAACCGAAGGTGCGAATGCCTGCCACCACCGCCTCCAGATCCGCATCGTCGAAGATGATCACCGGCGCCTTGCCCCCCAGTTCAAGGTGGGTGCGTTTCATGGTGCGGGCGGCGCTTTGCAGGATCTTCTGGCCGGTGGCGATATCGCCGGTGAGCGACACCATCCGCACCAGCGGGTGCTCCACCAGCGGCGCCCCTACACTCTCGCCCCGCCCGCAGATGACGTTGATAACGCCGCGGGGGAAGATCTCGCTGGCCAGCTCCGCCAAACGCAGCGCGGTGAGCGGGGTCTGTTCGGAGGGTTTGAGCACCACCGTATTGCCCGCCGCCAGCACCGGCGCCATCTTCCAGGCCGCCATCATCAGCGGGTAGTTCCAGGGGGCGATACTGCCCACAACACCTATGGGATCACGGCGGATCATGCTGGTGTGCCCCTCGAGATACTCCCCCGCCAGCGGCCCTTGCAGGCAGCGGGCCGCCCCGGCAAAGAAGCGGAAGCAGTCCACCACCGCGGGCAGCTCGTCGTTGAGCACGGCCAGATAGGGTTTGCCGCAGTTGAGGGATTCCAGCGCCGCAAACTCCTCGGCGTGGCGCTCGACGAGATCCGCCAGACGCAGCAGCAGGTTGCTGCGGCTTGCCGGGGTGGTGCGGCTCCACTGGGCGAAGGCGCGCTGGGCACCGTTCACCGCCCGGTTCACCTGTTCGAACGAGGCTTCGGGCACGGCGGCGATCTGTTCGCCGTTAGCCGGGTTGAGAATGGGTTCGGCCTGCCCTTCGCCGGTCACAAACTGGCCATCAATCAAGAGTTGGGTTGAGAGTTTCATGGTTGCATCCTTGCGCACGCGTTGAATCATCATTTGCCACTGCCAGCAACATCATGGGTGTCGCGAGTGAGGTAGTAGGCAAGCAAAATGGGGATAGTGGTGAAGGCCACTATGATGAGGGCCACCACGTTGGTGACCGGCCTGTCTCGGGGACGGATCAGCTCCTGATACATCCAGATGGGCAGCGTGGTCTGCTGGCCCGCCGTGAAGGTAGTAACGATCACTTCGTCAAAACTCAGGGCAAAGGCCAGCATGCCCCCCGCCAGCAGCGCCGTGGCCAGATTGGGCAGGATCACGTAGCGCAGGGTCTGGAAGCCGTCGGCCCCGAGATCCATCGACGCCTCGATGAGGCTCTGGTTGGTGCGGCGAAAACGGGCCAGCGCATTGTTGTAGACCACCACCACACAGAAGGTGGCGTGGCCGATAACGATGGTCCAGAAGCTGAACGGGATCTCCATCAGGCCGTAAGCCGAGCGTAGCGCGATACCGGTGACGATACCGGGCAGCGCGATGGGCAGCACCAGCAAGAGCGACACCACCTCCTGACCGAAGAAGCGGCTGCGGGCAATGGCCCCTGCCGCCAAGGTGCCGAGGATCATGGCCGCCAGCGTCGCCAGCCCCGCTACCTCCAGTGACAGCTGGATGGCACGCCACACATCGGGACGATTGAGGGTCACCTCGAACCACTTGAGGGTGAGCCCGGGGGGCGGAAACTGGTAACTCTTGCTCTCGCTGGTGAAGGCGTAGAGGAAGATAAACAGAATGGGAAAGTGCAGGAACAAGAGTCCACCAATGGCGGCGTACTTGAGCAGGCCCGAAGGGCGCTCTCCCTGACGGCTCACTGAGCTAGCTGACATGACGGCCTCCTTGCTGCCGGTTCAAAGCGATAGGGTCAAAGCGCATCAAAGGCTCCTAACCGTTTCGCAATCGCCAGATAGATGGCGATGATAAGGATCGGCACCAGCGAGAAGGCGGCGGCAAAGGGCAGATTGCCCGCCGTTCCCTGCTGCATGTAGACCACCTGACCGATATACATGGTCGAGTTGCCGATAATGCCGGGGATGATGTAATCACCGAGGGTCAGCGAGAAGGTGAAAATGGATCCCGCCACCACACCGGGCAACGCCAGCGGCAGGATCAGGTTGCGAAAGGTCTGGGCGGGTGTTGCCCCCAGATCGCTGCTCGCCTCCAGCAGGGATCGCGGAATACGCTCCACCGCCGCCTGAATGGGCAGGATCATGAAGGGCAGCCAGACATAGACGAACACGATAAAGGTGCCGAGCCGCGAGAAGGAGAGCGACGGGCCCCCTATCACCGGCAAGGAGAGGATGGCATCGAGCAGCCACTCCAGCCCTATGCTGTCGGCCAGCCAGCTTACTACCCCCTCCTTGGCCAAAATCAGCTTCCAGGCGTAGACCCGCACCAGATAGCTGGACCAGAGCGGCAGCATGATCCCCACATAGAACAGCGCCCGGGTCTTGCCACTGGTGTAGCGTGCCATGTAGTAGGCAACCGGAAAACCGAGCAGGGCGCAGGCCAGGGTCACCAGCAGCGACATGCCGACGGTGCGGCCGATCACATCCAGATTCTCCGGCCGTAGCAGGGCGACGAAGTTTTGCAGCCCCAGCTCGTGGCGCACCTGACCGCTGAACTCGTCCAGCCCGAACAGGGAGTTGGAGAGCAACATCAGCAAGGAGCCGACATAGATGATGCCGAGCCACAGCAGCGGCGGCCCCAGCAGGATCGCCAGCAGCAGGCCGGGCCGCCCATAGAGCAGGGTCGAGAGGCGCCGTAGCGGCCTGAAACGGGCTGGTTCGGGCTGATGGTTCATGGCAAGACTCGCACTGTGAGGGGCACTCATGGCTGCGCCCCCTGATGGGCGCCGCTCAGGCGATGGATGGCCTGCTCCGGCCAGCTGAGGCTGACCCTGCTGCCACGGGCCAGACGGGCCTGCCCCTCATTGGGGTGGTTGACGATGATCTCGAGCTGCTCCCCGAGATCAACCCGATAACGGACGAAGGGACCCAGATACTCCACCTCGCGGATCTCCCCCGACCAGCCCGGCGTGCCCGCCTCAGCGAGCCGGATCCGCTCCGGGCGCACCATCATCTGGCTACCGTCACCGCACAGCCGTCTGGCCTGCTCCCCTTCGAACAGATTGACGGTACCGACGAAGCGGGCCACAAACGGCGTCGCCGGAGCGTCGTAGATGGTATCGGGGGCGGCAATCTGCTCGATCTTGCCCTGACTGAAGATGCAGATCCGGTCGCTCATGGAGAGCGCCTCCTGCTGATCGTGGGTGACGAAGATAAAGGTGATGCCCAACTGGCGTTGCAACGCCTTGAGCTCAAGCTGCATCTGCTCGCGCAACTTGAGATCGAGGGCCCCCAGCGGCTCGTCCAGCAACAGGATGCGTGGCTGGTTGATAAGCGCCCGAGCGATGGCGATGCGCTGGCGCTGGCCGCCGGAGAGCTGGCTTGGGCGGCGCTTGCCGACCCCGGGCAGTCGCACCAGCTCCAGCATCTCGTCCACCTTGCGGTAACGCTCCGCCTTGGCGACCCCCTTGAGCATCAGGCCATAGCCGATGTTGTCGCGCACATCCATGTTGGGAAACAGGGCATAGTCCTGAAACACGGTGTTGAGGTTGCGATCATAGGGCGGCACGGTGGAGCAGGGTTCGCCAAACAGGCGGATCTCCCCGTCGCTCGGGTACTCGAAACCCGCGATCATCCGCAGGCAAGTGGTCTTGCCGGAACCGCTCGGCCCCAGCAGGGTAAAGAATTCCCCGGAGGGGATCTGGAAAGAGATGTCATCGACCGCCTTCACCTCGCCATAGTGGCGGCTGACCCGGTCAAATTGTACGGCGTTCATGGGGCGTCCTTGTCTGTGCTGGGATTGGCCGGACTCCTGTCCGGCCCGCTTGATTATCCGCTCTCGGCAGTCGTGCAGAGGAGGCGCAGCGCCCCTGCCGTTGGCAAGGTGGCAGCCGGGGCGACCACCTTGCTCACCCCACCTCAGCGACCGCCCAGAATGGCGATATAGTCGGAAACCCAGCGGTAATAGGGCACGCAAGTTCCCTGGCTCTTGCACTGGGAGACCGGAGTGCGCCAGAAGCGAACCCTGTCGAAGTTGTCGATACCGTTGGTTTTGCACCCGGTCGGGCCCAGCAGGGCATTGCCCTCACAGGCGGCAGGTACCACAGGCACCGAGCCAAACCAGGCGGCGAGATCCCCCTGCAGCTTGTTGCTCAGGGAGTGCTCCAGCCACTTGTAAGCGCAGGTGAGGTTCTTGGCATCGCTGTGCACCATGCTGGTATCGGCCCAACCGGTCACTCCCTCTTTCGGCACAGTGGTGGCGATGGGTTGCTTGTCGGCAATCAGGGCATTGGCCTGGAACGGCCAGGAGCCTGACGCGACCACCCCTTCGTTCTTGAAGTCATCGATTTGAACGAAAGCATCATGCCAGTAGCGTCCCACCAGCTGGCGCTGCTTGCGCAGCAGATCGAGGGAGGCCTTGTACTGCTCCTCGTTCAGCTCGTAAGGATCCTTGATGCCCAGTGCGGGCTGATGGGTCATCAGATAGAGGGCGGCATCGGCGATGTGGATCGGGCCGTCAAAGGCCTGCACCCGCCCCTTGTTGGACTTGCCATCCGCCAGGGTCTGCTCCTCGAACACCACGTTCCAGGAGTCCGGTGCCTTGGGGAACACCTTGGTGTTGTACATCAGGATATTGCCGCCCCACTGGTAAGGCACGCCGTAGTGCTTGCCATCCACAGTGTGCCAGGGGGCATTTTGCAGCCGGGGATCAATCTTGCTGTAGCTCGGGATGAGCGCCAGATTGAGCGCCTGCACCTTGCCACCGGCAATCAGACGCAAGCTGGCATCGCCGGAGGCGGTCACCAGATCGAAGCCCCCCTCGTTCATCAGCGCCACCATCTCGTCCGAGGTGGCCGCCGTCTTGACGCTCACCTTGCAGCCGGTCTCTTTTTCGAAGCCGGTCACCCAGTCGTAGTTCTTGTCGGTCTCGCCACGCTCAACGTAGCCAGCCCAGGCCACGATATTGAGCTGGCCTTCACCCTTGCCGAGCTCGGTCGGGGCAGCCTGGGTCTGGCCTGCCAGCAGCGCCGGCACAAGAGCCAGCATCAGAGAGGTCAATTTCATCATGCACTCCTTGCATTGTGTTGACTTGCATCAGGTGAAGGAACGCCGCCATGGGCGTTAACATCCTGTTAACCAGCAATGAGCTTAGGGGAGTGGCAATACGATGAATATTTCAATTTTTGGTGGCTCAGGTATCAGCTAAATCGATATCGAGTGCAGATGAATCTGATTTTTGGTGGCCACCCCGCAAGAGATGGCTAGCGAGGGAGCGCCTGACGGGCCCGCAACCGGCTCTGATCCCGCGCAATATCGATAAATTCCCGCGCCGTCCAATCCAGCCGAGAACCACGGCGCCACACCAGCCCGATATCGATGGCGGGAATGGGCTCTTTGATGGGGCGCGCCTCGACCCGCTCCTGCTCCAGCGACCAGGGGCGATAGGCAAAATCGGGCAGCAGGGCGACCCCGAGCTGGCTCGCCACCAGACTGCGCACCGCCTCCACCGATGCGGTGCGCAGCACGATACGGGGGGAGATGCCGTAGCGACGCAGGCCGCCACCGATGATCTGATCGAGCTGATCGGCGGTCAGCGAGATCATCGGCTCCTCCCCTAGCGCGGTGAGCGAGAGGGTCGACTCGGCGCAGAGCGGGTGGTTGGCGGCCAGCCAGAGCCGCAGCGGCGAACGGGTCAGCAATTCGGTATCAAACGCCTCTTGCCGGATGGTGCGGTTGGTCATCAGGATCCCCACATCCACCTCGCCGTTGACGATCTGGTGCTCAAGGAAGGGCTGTTCATCCTCCTTCACCTCGATCTGTACCGCCGGAAAGGCGCGGCGAAAGCGGCCAAGCGCCTCTGAGAGGTAGTAACCCGCCACCAAGGTGGTCACACCGATAGTGAGCCGTCCCTGATCCTGCTGGGCTACTGCTTTGAGGGAGTGGCTCGCCTCGGTCATGGCGCCGAGAATGCGGCGGGCGTGGAGCAAAAACTGGTGCCCCTGAGTGGTGAGGGTGACGCCGCGCGGATTGCGCTCGAATAGCGGGGCGCCGAGCTCGGTCTCCAGCTCGCGAATGGCGCTGGTGACCGCCGACTGGGAGATATGAAGCTCGGCTGCGGCACGGCTCACTGAAAAGCTGTCGGCCACGGCCACAAAATAACGGATCTGGCGAAAGGTAAAGTTCATCGGGCATCCTTGCCGATTGGTACGATGAGTGTGATTGGTAAGATTGACTGCCAGCTTAACCGTAAACGGGCGCCTCGCCAAAACCAGGCACTGCTGCCAACTCAATGATCTGCCGATTAAAACCATGCCCCTGTGGCTTGGCGAGCACGACAGGGGCATGGATCATCGCAGCAAGGTGCAGACAGGGCTATCAGGATTTGTTGAGGTACCCCGCCAGCTGGCCGATCAGCCGCTTGCGCAGCTCGCCGAGTTTGGGTTTCTCGTCCGCACACCAGGGCAGCGGACGGCACGCCTCTATGGTGCGCAGGCCAAGGCGAGCGGTGAGCAGCCCGGCCCCCACCCCTTGCGCCGCGCGGGCAGAGAGCTTGGCGGCAAACTCGGCGCCCAGCAAGTCCATCCCCACCTCGGTCACCAGCTCGGTAGCACCGGCGTAGAGCATGTTGCGAAACACCTGACGGATCAGACGTATGCGGCTCCAGTAGCCAAGTTCGATGGCGTAGACATCGGCGATATCCTCGATCATCCGCAGGTTGCGCCACAGCATCAGCATCATGTCGACGGTAGCGAGCGGACTGAGCGCCACCAGCACAGCGGCCTCCCCCGACCATTTTGCCACCCGCGCCTGTGCCAGCTTGTCGCGCTCGGCGAGCACCAGCTGGCTGTAGAGGGTCAGCACTTCCCGATCGCTGTGGCTCTCATCGAGCTGGGCCAGCCAGGTTTGATACCCCTCGCGCCCCTTGTCGCCACTTTTGACCGCCAACCCTTCGCAAAAGGCCTGCCCCTGCCCGACTCCCTGATGGGCAAGCAGATCTTCTGCTCGCGAGCGTACATCCTGACGCCGCTTGAGGGTCCGCAGTCGCAGCCACTCGCGCCCCACCACGCTGGCGGTCCCCGCCGCCACCAGCGCCGAGGCCGCCAGCCAGGCGCTGCCCCAGAGCGGGGTGGTGAGGAATTGATCGTAAAGAAAGGCGCCATACTGGCCCAACGAGAGCAGACCGACCGCCCCCAGCCCCCACGCCAGCAGCCGATGACGGCGACGCGGTTTGATGACGAGGGCGCTCTCCACCTCGGTGAACTCGTCCAGCTCGTCGAGGCGCTCGAAGCTCGCCTCCTCCAGCCGCTGGGACGGTGCGGGCGGGCGCTCGTCACTGGGCACCGTCAAGGCAGGCTCAAGGATCACCTTGCCCTGCAGCGGTGGCCGCTCTTTTAACTGATCGTTCATCGCATTGTTCTCCTGTGCGCAGCCTTCGGCTCAGGTGCCAAGACCGCACACCGTTATTCGAGGTGATCCCCGAGCAGAAACTCCAGCGCCGCATCGAGCCGGATATGGGGCAACGCCTGATGGGGGCTCATGGGCATAGGGCGAAACGCCTGAAAATCAAAGCCCTGACTGTTCCACCACTGCGCGGGCGGAATATGGGGCGGCACTTCACCCGGGAACAGCAGCAGCGGCTCACCGCTCAGACTGGTGCCGCGGATGGCGGGGAACTCGCGGCCATTGGCCACCCCCTTGCCCACTTCGGTCGCCTTGATGGCGGCAAGCGCCAAGCACTCAGTGGTGATCCCCTCAAAACGGGCTTGGCCGCGGCCGCTGCGCACCAGATGCTGCAGCAGTGAGACCATGGGCGCATGTTGTTCGGGGGTGACGTGATCGGCCTTGCTCGCCACAAACAGCAGCTTGTCGATACGGGGCGAGAAGAGTCGCCGCCACCAGTTGCTCTTGCCGTAGGCAAAGCTCTCCATGATGCGGGCGATGGCCTGCTGCATATCGCCAAAGCTGGCTGCCCCTGCGTTAAGCGGCTGCAGGCAATCCACCAGCACGATCTGGCGATCAAAGCCGGCAAAGTGCTGCTCATAAAAACCCTGCACCAGATGCTGTTTGTACTGCTCGAAGCGCTGCTTGAGAGTGGCGTAAAGAGTGCCATCGGCGGGATCGCTGGCAGGCATCTCCCACACCCAGGGGACAAATTGCAGCATGGGGGCACCGGCATACTCCCCCGGCAACACGAAGCGACCGGGTTGAATAAGGTGCAATCCCAGCTCCTGTTTGCAGGCATGCAGATAGGTGGTGTAGCGCTCGGCCAGCTCAGCCACCGGCCGCTCTTCGAAGCGCTGATCGACCTGCCACCCGGGTGTCAGCCAGCTGGCGGCAAGTGCCTGCAGCTCTGGGCGACGAAGCTGCTCGCGCACCTGTTCGCTCCACTGCTCGTAGCTCATCTCAAGGAGCGGCAAGTCGAGCAGCCACTCCCCGGGGTAGTCCACCAGATCCACGTAGAGGGTGGAGATCTCCCCCAGATGCTTGCGCAGAGGATGACGGGTGCGATAGCGAATTTCGAGACGCACTTCGGCCACGCCGCGGGTGGGCTCGGGCCAGGCTGGTGGAACGCCAAACAGGGAGTCGAGGCCACGTTCGTAGGCAAAGGTGGGAATGTGGGCATTGAGCTGCGGCACCCGGCGGGCGCCGAGGATACGCCCCTGACGCAGGGCATCCCACAACGGCAAACGGCCGTCGATGGCCGCGTGTTCCAGCTGGTTGACCAGCGCCGTGATAAAGGCGGTCTTGCCGCTGCGAGAGAGGCCGGTCACCGCCAGCCGGATATGGCGATCCCGCACCCGGTTCACCACGTCGTTCGCCTTGTGTTGCAGGCGAGTCAACTTCTGTTCCAGTTTATTGAGTATCAAGGCTTGATCCGTTCTCCCTTGGTGGTTGCATCCGGCGTGATTGGCCGTGCGAGAGGTCGACCGCTTATCCACGTCTGGATAGTTGTCGTCGATGGTGGATCATCACAGAAGATTCCACCATCGACATTGAGTGTTTTGGCAAGCACTACAGCTTGCGAAACTCCCGCTGCAGGGTGAACTCCCTGGAGGTCACCAGCTTCTCGATCCGCTGAACTCTGGGCTCCAGCGCGTCAAGTTCCTGCGCGATGCGTCCCAGCGCCTGATGCGGGGTGATCCCCGCCTGCCAGCTGCGCGCTTTCATCCGCACCTCGGCAAAGTCGGCATCCTCTTGCGAGTAGAGGGTGACCGGCTTTTTATCGAGCAGGAACCAGGCGGCGATATAGGCGGTGAAGGTGATGAAACCGGCGAAGATAAGGCCACTGATGGCGAGCAGCCGCACGATCCAGGTCTCCACCCCGAAATACTCTGCCAAACCGGCACAGATCCCGGCTATCTTGCCGCGCTGGGGATCGCGATAGAGGTTACGCCCTTCACGACTGACACTGCTCATACCTTGTTCCTCCAACCGGGTACTTCCGCGTCCAGAATCGACTCCAGCGCGCCCACTCGCTCCTGCATCTTCTCGGTGCGAGCCAGCAGCCCTTGCAGCTGTTCCCGCTCGCTATCGGCAAGACCGGCGCCAATCCGCCCCTTGGCACGATAGTGCAGCACCAGCCAGATGGGGGCCACCACCACCATGAAGACCACCATGGGAACCATCAATACGCCCAGCAGATCTTCCATCTGTTACTCCCCCTGTTTGCCTTCGCTTTTGCTGTCGCCCTGACCCAGCTTCTGGCGCATGGCTTCCAGCTCACGGCTTATCTGATCGTCCACTTCCAGCTCGGCAAACTGCTGCGCCAGCGCCTTGTCGGACTGACCCAGATCGGCGCGCGCTTCCATTTCGTCGATGCGACGCTCCATCCGCTCAAACTTGCTCACCACAGCCTGGCTCTCGCCACGGGCTACCTGGCTCTGCACATTGAGACGGCTGCTGGCCGCTTCGGTGCGAATGGCCATCGCCTTTTGACGGGCGCGGGCATCTTCCAGCTTGGCTTCGAGCTGGCGGATCTCCTCACCCAGCTTCTCGATACCGCTGTCGACCGCTTGCTGCTCGCGGTAGAGGGTCTCTGACAACTCGGTCTGTTTCTTCTTCTCGATAAGGGCGGCGCGGGCCAGATCTTCACGCCCTTTGGTCAGGGCCAGCTCGGCCTTGGCTTGCCACTCGTCGACCCGCTCCTGATGACGGGCGACCTGACGACCAATCTCTTTCTGGCTGGCGAGGAAGCGGGCCAGATTGGAACGTTCCTTGACCAGCTCGTCCTCCATCTCCTGGATGATCAGGCGCACCATTTTCTGGGGATCTTCTGCCTTGTCGAGCAGGGCCGTCAGGTTGGAATTGATGATGTCGGCCAGACGGGAAAAAATACTCATGATTGCACTCCTGTTATTGGCATGGCGTTGTTTCTCCATTGACAATGGCAACTTGTGTGCCAATCTGGAACAAAATTTAACTTGTTGATTTATATGGGGCAGAATAGCCGAATTGCAAGATGCCTCGCGCAAGAGATGATTAAAATCACCAACTTTTGGTAAGATTGACCAGCTTTTACAACTGACAGGGATCACTATGACCACGGCCACGGAAAGCCTGCTGGGGGAATCCAACGCATTTCTCGAGATCATTGAGCAGGCCTCACGGCTCGCCCCGCTGCGCAAACCCGTGCTGATCATCGGTGAGCGGGGGACGGGCAAGGAGCTGATCGCCCACCGCCTACATTATCTCTCGGCGCGCTGGGATCAAAGCTTTGTCACCATCAACTGCGCCACCCTGAGTGAGAGCCTGCTGGAGACCGAGCTGTTCGGTCACGAAGCGGGGTCGTTTACCGGTGCGGCCAAGCGCCATCAGGGCCGCTTCGAGCGGGCCGATGGCGGCACCCTCTTCCTCGACGAGCTGGCCACCACCAGCGCCCGGGTGCAGGAGAAGTTGCTGCGGGTCATCGAGTATGGCGAGTTCGAGCGGGTGGGTGGGGCCAAGCCCCTCAAGGTGGATGTGCGGCTGGTCTGCGCCACCAACGAGGATCTCCCCGCGCTGGCCGACAAGGGGCAGTTTCGCCACGATCTGCTCGACCGGCTCGCGTTTGATGTGATCACCCTCCCCCCCTTGCGGGAGCGGCGGGAAGATATCCTGATGCTGGCGGAGCACTTCGCCCACAGCATGACCCGGGAGCTTGGGTATCCGCTCTTTGCCGGTTTCTCTCGCAAGGCAACCCAGCTGCTGCTGGATTACCACTGGCCGGGCAACGTACGGGAGCTGAAGAACGTGGTGGAGCGCAGTATCTATCGTCAGGGCAATCCCCAGTTGCCGCTCTCGACCCTGGTGCTCAACCCGTTTGATTCCCCCTGGCGACCACAGGTCACGCAACCTGCGCAAGAGGCCCGAAGCGAGGTACAATCTGCATCCCCCCTCGCCTTGCCGCTCGATCTCAAGCAGGCGGTGGCGGAGTACGAGATTAATTTACTCAAGCAAGCGATGCAGCAATCCCAGTATAATCAGCGCAAAGCCGCTCAACTGCTGGCCTTAAGCTATCACCAGTTCCGTGGCATGCTACGCAAATATCAGCTGCTGGATGGCGATAACGATGCAGAACAAGAGTGAAGGAGTGCGGTTGATGCCGACTCCAGCAACACGCCAGCCTTCGCGCTGGCACATTTGTATCAAAACGTGCGTACAAAACCCCTATAAGAACATGGTTCAACAATGAGAATGCTCACACCCTTGCTGCTGAGTCTGCTGGTGCTGGTCACCGGCTGCCAGAAGCAACCCGAGGCCTCCAAAACCGGACTCATCTATTGTGCTGAGGGATCCCCCCTCTCCTTCAATCCCCATGTTTCCAACTCCGGGGTGACACTGGATGCCAGTGCCCGTCCGCTCTACGACCGCCTGCTGGAGGTGAACCCCAACACCCTGGCGTTGGAGCCGGCGCTCGCCACCAACTGGCATGTCAGCGAGGATGGCCTCACCTATACCCTGACCCTGCGCAAGGGGGTGACGTTTCACCATACTCCCTGGTTCAAGCCCACCCGCACCTTCAATGCCGATGACGTGGTCTTCACCTATGCCCGCCAGCTTGACGAGCAGCACCCCTATCACAATGTGTCCGGCGGCGATTACCCCTACTTCTACAGCCTAGGGCAAGATCTGCTGATCAAACGGGTGAGCAAGAAGGGGCCGCAGACGGTGGTATTCGAGCTGAACCAGCCGAACGCCTCCTTCCTCGCCACCCTGGCTAGCGACTATGCGGTGATCCTCTCCGCCGAATACGCCGAGCAGATGTTGCAGGCGGGCACGCCAGCCCTGCTGGATAGCCGCCCCATCGGCACCGGGCCGTTCAGCTTCAAGGAGTATCGCCACAACGAGTTCATCCGCTATCTGCGCCACCCCGGCTACTGGGGCGGCGATGCCAAGATTGAACAGCTGGTCTACGACATCACCCCCAAATCCGCCAAACGGCTGGCCAAGCTGCTGACCGGCGAGTGCGACGTTATGAGCACCCCTTCCGCTAGCCAGCTCTCGGTGATCAAGCAAAATCCGGCGCTGAGTCTCTCGCTCCAGTCGGGGATGAACGTCGCCTTTTTGGCCCTCAATACCCGCAAGCCGCCGTTCAACAACGTCAAGGTGCGTCAGGCCATTGCCAGCGCCATCAATATCGACAACCTGCTTCAGGCGGTCTATTTCGATACCGGCCTGCCCGCCAACAGCCTGTTGCCGACCCTCTCATGGGGTTACAACCCCAGCCTGCCCGAGCGCAAACCCGACCTGAAACGGGCGCGCCAGCTGCTCAAGGAGGCGGGTCTGGAGAAAGGGTTCGAGATGCAGGTGCTGGTGCAACCGGACGCCCGCCCCTACAACCCGGATGCGGTCAAGACCGCCCAGCTGATCCGCAGCGATCTGGCCAAGGTCGGGATCAAGCTCAAGATCGTGCAACGGGAGTGGCCGGTGATCGAAGGCCGCCTCACCAAGGGGCAGTACGACAGTCTGCTCTCCGGCTGGATTGCCGACAACGCCGATCCGGACAACTTCTTCCGCCAGCTGCTGAGCTGCTCGGCAGTGGAGCGCGGCAACAACTACAGCCGCTGGTGTAGCCCGGCCTTCGATCAGTTGCTGGATGATGCGGTCACCACACCCCAGCTCTCGTTTCGGCTGCGCAACTACTACTATGCCCAGACCCTGCTCAACGAACAGCTGCCGCTGATCCCGCTGGCACACGCCTTGCGTACCCAGGTCAGCCGCAGCGACATCGAGGGGCTGACGCTGATGCCCTTTGGCGGCACCTCCTTCAACCAGGCTCACAGGGAGTAAGCATGCTTCTATACACCTTGCGCCGCATCAACCTGCTGCTTATCACTCTGCTGGCGCTGACCTTTGTCGCCTATCTGCTGGACTATCGGCTGATCGGCAATCAGCTCAGCTTCTGGAGCGGCTATCCCGATTTCCTGCGTCGCATTTTCGCAGGTGACCTGGGGCTCTCCAGCGTCTCTGGGCTACCGGTGCTGGACGAGATCCGCCACTACTTCCCGGCGACCCTGATCCTCTGTCTGGCGGCGTTCGCCATCTCGCTGCTGGTGGGCATTCCTCTCGGCACCCTGGCGGCCCTGTCACAGGGAAAGACACTGGATCTCTCCATCATGACTGCCGGTCTTATCGGCTATGCGGTGCCGGTGTTCTGGCTGGCACTGCTGGTAGTGATGCTCTTTTCGCTGGATCTCGGCTGGTTGCCGGCGTCGGGCCAGATCAGCCTGCTCTACGACGTGCCCCCCATTACCGGCATCGCGGTGATCGATGTGCTGCTCAGCAACGAGCCCTGGCGGCAAGCGGCGCTGCACGATGCCCTGCGCCACCTCATTCTCCCGTCACTGGTGCTGGCGGTGGTGCCCACCACCGAGGTGATCCGCCATGTGCGCAGTTCCCTCATCGACGTGATGAAGCAGAACTACATCAAGGCGGCGGCGAGCCGGGGCCTTTCCAAGGCGCAGATCGTCTGGCGCCATGGTCTGAAGAACGCCCTGCCGCCGGTACTGCCGCTGCTGGGTCTGCAACTGGGTAGCGTGCTCACCTCCGCCATGATCACCGAGGTGGTGTTCGAGTGGCACGGGATCGGCCGCTGGCTCATCAGCAGCATCGCCCTGCAGGATTACGCCGCCATTCGCGGCGCGACTCTGGTGGTGGCCAGTTTCGTGATCCTGACCAGCGTCAGCACCGAGTTGCTGACCACCCTTATCTATCCGGCACGGCGCAAAGAGTTGTATGCCAAACAAGATTGAACGCGCTCATGGCGTGACCAGGAGCCAGGTATCCTATGCAAGATAAATCGAACATCTATCCCGAGCTCAAGATCCTCTCGCCCCTTGAGCAGACGTGGGCCTCCTACAGCCGCAATCCGCTCGCCATGGCGGGGCTCTGGTGCTTTTTGCTGTTGCTGCTCATCACGCTGGTGGGGCCGCTGGTCGTCCCCTACGGCATCGATGAACAGCACACCGACAAGCTGCTGCTCGCCCCCTCGTGGGCGGCGACCGGCAACATCGACTACTTCCTCGGCACCGATGATTTGGGGCGCGACATGCTCTCCCGGCTGGTGGTGGGAGCACGTCTCACCTTCGGCTGTGCCCTTGTCGTGGTGGTGATCGCCATGGTGGTGGGCTCCGCCATCGGCATACTCGGCGGCATGAGCAAGGGGCTGAAATCGAGCGTGCTGCACCACCTGCTCGATACCCTGCTCTCCATCCCCTCCCTGCTGATGGCCATCATCATGGTTGCCATTCTGGGGCCGGGCCTTGGCAATACCCTGATCGCCATTACCCTGGCATTGATCCCCCCCTTTATCCGGGCCACTTACAACGCGGTGCATGCCGAGATGCAGAAGGAGTACATCATTGCCAGTCGGCTCGATGGCTCGCCCCCCTTCAGGATCATGCGGCTGGCTATTTTGCCCAATATCGTCGAGACCCTGGTGGCCCAGACCACCCGCACCTTGTCTGCGGCCATTCTCGATATCTCGGCAGTCGGTTTTCTCGGCCTCGGCGCACAATCCCCTCAACCGGAGTGGGGCACCATGCTGGCCGATTCGAGTGACCTCATCTATCTCGCACCCTGGACCGTCACTTTGCCGGGCATGGCTATCCTGTTCAGCGTGCTGGCCACCAACCTGGTTGGTGAAGGCATCCGCGAAGCACTCAAAGAGGGGAATGACTGATGCCGCTGCTCGATATTCGCAATCTCACCATCGAGATCGACACACCGCAAGGCAAGGTCAAGGCGGTGGACAAGGTGAGCCTGACCCTGACCGAGGGGGAGATCCGCGGTCTGGTGGGTGAATCCGGCTCAGGTAAAAGTCTGATCGCCAAGGTGATCGTCGGCATCGAGAAGGACAACTGGACGGTACGTGCCGACCGGATGCGCTTCAACGACATGGATCTGCTGACCATGGCCCCCAAGGAGCGCCGTCGCATCATGGGTCGCGAGATCGCCATGATCTTCCAGGACCCCATCAGCTGTCTCGACCCCTCCGAGGAGATCGGCACCCAGCTGGAAGAGGCGATCCCGACCGATTCGTTCGAGGGACAATTCTGGCAGCGCTTCCAGTGGCGCAAGAAGAAGGCCATCGCCCTGCTGCACCGGGTAGGCGTCAAGGATCACCGCAAGGTGATGCGCGCCTATCCCCATGAGCTGTCGGATGGCATGTGCCAGAAAGTGATGATCGCCATGGCCATTGCCAACCAGCCGCGTCTGCTGGTAGCCGACGAGCCCACCAGCGCCATGGAGTCCACCACCCACTCCCAGATCCTGCGACTGCTGGACAAGATGAACAAGCTGGGCAATACCACCATCCTGATCATCAGTAACGATATCGCCGCCATCGCCAACCTGACCGATACCATCAACGTGATGTATTGCGGCCAGATGGTGGAGGTGGGCACCCGGGAGCAGATCCTCGAAACCCCGCATCACCCCTATACCGATGCCCTGCTCAAATCGATCCCCGACTTTGACAAGCTGGTGCGCCACAAGTCGCGCCTCGAGACCCTGCCCGGCGTCATACCGCCGCTGCAACACCTGCCCATCGGCTGCCGTCTGGGGCCGCGCTGCCCCTACGCTCAGAAGCAGTGCGTGCAGACTCCGTTGATGAACAAGATCAAGGGCCATCAGTTCAGCTGTCACTTCCCGCTGAACATGGAGGAGCCGAAAAAGTGATGATCGTTAACGCCCCCATGAAGGAGCCCCGCTTGTGATCGAGCCATCCCTGTTGCAGGTCAGAGGCCTTAGCAAAACCTATCAAAACCGCACCGGTCTGTTCCGTCGTCAGGCGGTGGAGGCGATCAAGCCCCTCTCGTTTGATCTGGAGGTAGGCCAGACCTTGGCCATTCTGGGAGAAGCAGGCTCCGGCAAGAGCACCCTGGCCCGTATACTGGCTGGCATGATCGAGCCCACCAGCGGTGACATCGCCATCGACGGTCAACTGATGGTGCACGGCGATTATCAAATCCGCTGCAAGCTGCTGCGGATGATCTTTCAGGACCCCAACACCTCGCTAAACCGCAAGATCCGGGTCGGCCAGATCCTGGAAACCCCGCTGCGACTCAACACCGAGATGAGTGAGGAGGAGCGTCACGAGAAGGTGATCCAGACCCTGCGCATGGTGGGGATGCTGCCGGACCACGCCCTCTTCTACCCGCAGATGCTCTCTGCCGGTCAGCAGCAGCGTGTGGCGCTGGCGCGGGCATTGATCCTCAACCCCAAAATCGTGGTGGCCGATGAAGCGCTCTCCACCCTGGATATCTCGGTACGCTCCCAGATCATCAACCTGCTGCTGGAGATGCAGGAGACCATGGGGCTGAGCTATGTGCTGGTAGCCAACGATCTGGGCATCGTCAGCCATATCAGCGACGAGGTGCTGGTGATGCACGAAGGTCGGGTGGTGGAGCGCGGCAAGACCCTCAAGGTGTTTGCCGATCCCCAGCACGAGGTGACCCGCCGTCTCATCCAGAACTACAACAACGAATACCGCAAGTAGAGAGGCGCTGGCCGCCTCCCTTGCCGCTGTGTTTCGCCGAGCTCACTCGGCGGGATCAAAAAAGCCCACTGCATGCAGTGGGCTTTCTGTTACCGGCGTTGCTGCTTAGGCTTGCAGCAGCAGACGGTTGATGCGGGAGACGAAGCTCGCCGGATCGTTCAGCCCGCCCTGCTCGGCCAGCTGGGCCTGTTCGTGCAGCAGGGTGACCCACTCTCCGAACAGTGCCTCGTCTTCAATAGTGTCGAGTTTCTTCACCAGCGCGTGATCAGGGTTGAGCTCCAGAATGTACTTCTGCTCCGGTACCGGCTGGCCGGCCGCACGCATCAACTTGATCATCTGGGTGCTCATGCCATAAGCGTCAGTGACGATGCAGGAGGGGGAGTCGGTCAGACGGTGAGTGACACGCACCTCTTTCACCGCATCGCCCAGGCTCTTCTTGACCCGCTCCACCAGACCGGCGTTGGCCTTCTCGGCATCGATCTGCGCCTGCTTGGAGGCTTCGTCTTCCAGATCGCCGAGATCCAGTTCACCACGGGTGACGGAGATAAGCTGCTTGCCGTCGAACTCGGTCAGGTGGCTCATCAGCCACTCGTCCACGCGCTCCCACATCAGCAGCACTTCGACACCCTTCTTGCGGAAGATCTCGAGGTGCGGGCTGTTCTTGGCAGCGGCATAGGAGTCGGCGGTGATGTAGTAAATCTTCTGCTGACCTTCCTTCATGCGACCAACGTAATCCTCGAGAGAGACGGTCTGGGCTTCGCCCTCGCCAGCGGTGCTGGCAAAGCGCAAGAGCTTGGCGATCTCTTCACGGTTGGCGTAATCCTCGGCCGGGCCCTCTTTGAGCACGTTACCGAACTCTTTCCAGAACTTGGCGTACTTCTCGGCATCGTCTTTCGCCAGCTTGGAGAGCATGGTCAACACGCGCTTTGAGCAAGCCTTGCGCAGGGAGGCGGTCACCTTGTTGTCCTGCAGGATTTCACGGCTGACGTTGAGCGGCAGATCGTTGGAGTCCAGCACCCCTTTGACGAAGCGCAGGTAGGTCGGCATAAACTGCTCGGCATCGTCCATGATGAAGACGCGCTGCACATAGAGCTTCAGACCGTGCTTCTGCTCGCGGTTGTAGAGGTCGAACGGTGCGCGGGCCGGTACGTAGAGCAGGCTGGTGTACTCTTGCGCCCCTTCCACCCGGTTGTGACCCCACAGCAGCGGATCTTCAAAGTCGTGGGCGACGTGCTTGTAGAACTCCTGATACTCCTCGTCCTTGATATCTTTCGGGTTACGAGTCCACAGTGCAGTCGCGCGGTTGACCTGCTCCCACTCGCCCGGGGTGCCGACGATGGTCTCACCATCCTCTTCGCGATCCGGGGTACCCTCTTTGAACATCTCGACCGGTACACTGATGTGATCGGAATATTTGCCCACCACGGAGCGCAGACGCCAGTCATCGAGGAACTCGTCCTCTTCGGCGCGCAGGTGCAGGATGACGTCGGTACCGCGACCCTCTTTGGTCACATCAGCGACGGTGAAGGAGCCTTCCCCTTCCGACTCCCACTGCACACCCTGCTCCGGAGCAGTACCGGCGGCGCGGGACACCACGGTCACCTTGTCGGCCACGATAAAGGCAGAGTAGAAACCGACCCCGAACTGACCGATCAGCTGGGAATCCTTGCCCTGATCGCCGGAGAGGTTCTTGAAGAATTCGGCGGTGCCGGACTTGGCGATGGTACCCAGATGCTCAATCACCTGATCACGGGTCATACCGATCCCGTTATCGGAGATGGTCAGGGTACGCTTCTCTTTGTCCACCACCAGGCGCACACGCAACTGGCCGTCGTTTTCGAACAAAGAGGCATCGGAAAGCGCCTTGAAGCGCAGCTTGTCCGCCGCATCGGATGCGTTGGAGATCAGCTCGCGCAGGAATACTTCTTTGTTGGAGTAGAGGCTGTGAGCCATCAGGCTCAGCAGTTGTTTGACTTCAGTTTGAAAGCCGTGGGTTTCGGCATGAACACTTTGGGTCATGGACCAATCCTCAGAAACATCGGGTTGAACATACGCCCAACCTAGATGGGGACAGCGATCCAAATATCAAGGGGGCGAATGTGCAATCCTGCTCATTCGCCCCCTGTTGGCGTGTAACCGCCGATTTTATGTTCAGTTTTTCGCGACTTGTCACCACCCGCCCCTTACTTGAGGCGCTGGCGTCCCATCAGGGAGTGGGAGAGCGTGGTGCCATCCACCAGCTCCAGCTCACCCCCTACCGGCACGCCATGGGCGATGCGACTCACCTCCACCCCGGCCGCACGGGCCATATCGGCGATATACCAGGCGGTGGCATCCCCCTCGATGGTGGGATTGGTGGCGAGGATCAGTTCGCTGATCGCCTCATCCTTCAGGCGGCGCTCCAGAATATCGAGCCCCAGCTCCTCCGGGCCTATACCGTCCAGCGGCGACAGATGGCCCATCAGCACGAAGTAGCGACCGGAAAACTGGCCGGTCTGCTCGATGGCGGCCACGTCCGCCGGACTCTCCACCACGCAGAGCAGACCGTTCTCTTCCCGCTTGGGATTGGCGCAAATATCGCAGCGATCGTTCTCGGTAAAGGTGCGGCAGTGGCTGCAGTGGCCAATCTCGGTCAGGGCGCGAGAGAGCAGCTGGGCCAACCGCAAGCCGCCGCTGCGCTCACGCTCGAGCAGGGTAAAGGCCATCCGCTGGGCAGACTTGGGCCCCACCCCCGGCAATACCTGCAGGGCTTTCATCATCTCATCGAGCAGGGGACTGAACTTCATAACACTCCTTACACAGGCCTGGCCCTCGCCACCACCTGGGCCACGACGGGTCAGCAAAACAGGATAACGCCATTGGCGCAGGACTATACCCGAGCCGGCCCATGACTGCCATTTGCTTTGCTGGCCAGCGCAAAAACGCGGCGCTTATACTTGGTCAAAGACAAACGGGTGGTGTCATAAAAGATCGCCCCCCTCATCAGGACAAGGAGGTTAAATGGAGACACAACATATAAAGCCTCTGGTCCGCCGAAACGGGCTGACCCTGATCTGGGCCGGGGGGCTCATCACCAGCCTGATGCTATTACTGCTCTGGTTGCTTGTGGAAGGCCCGGTGCTCCCGGCCTATATATTGCTACTGAGTGGCATGATGATGACCTTGATAGGCTGGTTCAAGCTCAATGAACCCCCGATCAGCCTCTCCCTATGCCAGCACTCCCTCCACTATCACCACAAATATGGCGGCTGGGCACTGAAGTGGCACAACATCCAGCGTATCGATCAACCCAGAATCCATGTTGGTTGGGATCTCCAGCCCCTGCCCTATATCGGTTTCAAGATAAAACAGTATGACGAGTTTCTGACACTGATCACTCCCAGACTGGCCGTGCATCTGTTGACAGAGCAGCGCCCTGTGTTGCTGCATGCCCTGCATAATGAGCAGCTCCATGGGCAGCCAGTGCATACCAATGACCCCTTACAAGTCATCGACTGGCTGGAAGAGAGTCACTTTTGCTCCCCGCAAGGGCTGCACTACGATGGAGCATTGGCCATGCTGGCTCAACGGATGATTCGCATGCGCCACTTGCTCGGTTATGACCTGTTGATCCCGGTAGGCAGCCTGGATCGGGAACCGGATGATTTCCTCAAACTGCTGCGCCAATACAGGCAGGAGGCGATCGTCTCTCCACTACCTTCATCAGAGCCACACGCTCAATAACCCCCCTGCCAAGTGGTTGTCGCTACGTCCCAGGCACTAAACGGTGAGCTATCCAACGCGGTTGTAACACCCATTAGACGATTGCAGAGAGTGCTGATGAGAACTACCGATTCCCATAACACTAAATACTCATACCCTGAAGTAACCACCCTTCACCATGTGGTGCGGTGTTTATTTGAACAGTTAACTGCCATGGGTCATTGCAGTTAAAGAGGCTCATTTTTCGACATTGGATGCCAAAATGCTCAAGCGCTCTTGGCAACACGTTTTTATTTGTAATGGCTAACCAAAATCTAATTACCATACAAGTAACCCGAATTGCCGACGCACCTCCTACAGCGAATCATCACTTTTATTTAAGCCTTATTTTTTATACACTTAAATACATGTCGGGAGATTATTGGATGGCTTTTCCCTCAGATAACGAAGGATGTCGAGCCGAGTAAAACCAATCAGGAAGCAGAACACGTGTCCTCGAGAAGCAAACAAACCGTCAAGCTTGATAATGTCGCGGCCCTGGCCAAGGTGTCCCCCTCGACAGTCTCACTTTATGTACGTCATCCAGACAAGGTAAAAGCCAATACCGGCCATAAAATTCAGCGTGCCATTGATGAATTGGGTTATGTGCACAACAAAATTGCCAGTCAGTTTACTGCCGGGCGAAGTTCGGCAATGGCAATTATCGTTCCTTCCATTTCCAATATTACCTTTAGTACCTTTGTCCAGCAGATTGAACATATCGTGAGTGATGCAGGTTTTCAGCTCTATATCGCATCTCATGATCACTCAATGGAAAAAGAGGAGCAGCAGATCCGCTCCATTTTACAATGGTCTCCTGCCGCCATAACCCTCACTGGCGCGAAGCACAGTGATACTACGATTCGTATGCTGGAGCACAGTGCGGTGCCTGTGGTTCAAGCATGGCAAATCGGTGAAGCCAGTCCGTTTGTCGCGCAGGTCGGTATAGATCATTTTCAGGTGGGTTACGATGCCGCATCTTACCTGATACGCTCCGGCTGCCATAAAATTGCCTATTTCACGACCCGTTTTAACGATGACGTGCGTGCGCAGAGCCGCTACAGCGGCTTTTGCCAGGCACTTGAGACGGCGGGTATGGATCCCTTGTTGGTCGAAATCCCTTACAGCGACAATATTTACCCCGCCGCACGCGAACTACTCATCAAGACACTGCTCAAAGAGCGCAAACTCGACGGCATTTTTGCATCAAACGATACCATTGGTACTGCATTGCTGATGGAGGCGATTGCACGCAATATCCCGGTACCAGAGCAACTATCTATCATCGGGTTTGGCGATTTTCCAGGCAGCGGCTATCTGGCCCCCGTGACCTTGTCCAGTATCAATATCAATATTCACTCTGTTGCCAGCCAAGCTGCATCTATGATGTTGCGGATGGCTCGCGATCCCGATTATAAAGGCGAGATCATTGATGCAGGATTTGACTTGATCCCCAGACAGAGTACCCGGTTTGTTTTGTGACCAAGCCAATATAGTCACACCATGAACCATCACAAAACCATGGCCTTGATAAATAGCCCATAAAGATAAATGCCCCCCATGTATCTACCAGAACACTATCCATTGCGTCAGATATTTTTAAGCAGGGCACCAGTCACTGCCAGCGCTACAAGGTTTTGGTTAAGTAATATCGCTGATGAAACACCGGGCACTTTTCCAACGTCATCACGACGGAATAACCCCTCGCTTGGTAAAAAGGCTTTGCTTGAAAACTAAAAGTATCGAGCTGTGAAAAACGGCAGCCGCGCTCTAGGGCCGCCTGCTCCATTGCTGCCAATAACCGGCCTCCTACACCGCGCCCCCGCAGACTGCGGGCCACCCACAGATACTCGATATAGAGCCAGTTGCCGTAGGTATGGCCGCTGCATCCTCCGGCACGACGTTGCTGCTCATCCTGATAGAAGATGGCAAGTGGGCGACGTATCTGTTCACCGACAAACTCACGATTGGTTTTGATCAGGTTGTCTCGTAAAAAATCTATGTCGTCCTGGCTGGGGTTTTGCACAACGTCAAGAGTGTCAATCATGCTGCTCTGCTCCTCTGTTGAAACATAATGGCCGTGAACATTGTCACGGCCATGGGTTATCCGGGTCGCATCCTCTATAGCGAACGCCGGTGCGATTTACGCCAGATCCTTTAGCTCGGCAAACAGCGAAGCCCAGGGACTTTTGGCACGATAGAACACCGGGGGCTGGCCAATCGGTGCAGGCAGAGTGACCCGCTGGCCCCCTGTAAAGCGCTGGCCGCTCCAGACATGCGTCCACTGCTCACCTGCAGGCAGGTAAGTTGTCCACTCACGCACATCCCCTTGGTGAACCGGTGCCACCAGCAACTCTGACCCATAGAGGTATTGATCCTGTATGACGTAGACCTCGGGATCATGTTCAAAATGCAGCATCATGGCACGTTGAACCGGATACCCTTTCTCAGCCGCTTCATCCACCAGGCTACGTAAGTAAGGAGTCAGGTGGCAATAAACTCGGGTCATCCGGGCAAAATGCGCCAACGTGCTGCCATCCTGGTCAAACTGGAAGTTCTCATCAGGGCGGTTACCTTCGTGGGTACGCATGACTGGGGTAAAGGCAGCCATTTCAACCCAGCGGTCAAACAGCTCCTTGGTTCGACGGTTGCCAAACAGTGAGGTGTAGCCACCGATATCCGAGTGGTGATACGCGTTCCCCAACATACCGGAGGAGAGCGCCCCCGAGATCACCGTGACCAGACCGTCGTGACGGCTGAAATCGACACATTGATCGCCTGCCCACAGTAGCGGGCAGTATTGCTGCACCCCAGTGTAACCGGCTCGCATAAAGAAAAGGGCATCACCGGTTTGGCCGTTCATCGCGATCGCTTCTGCGTTGCACTGGGCCCACAGAGTCGGCCAGGCATTGTGCATCAGCTTGGCATCGACACCGTTGTGCAGGTAGATGTTATCGGTCGGCAGGTACTCGCCAAAGTCAGCCATCCACCCCTTGATCCCCATGTCCAGCATGTTTTTACGCAGCACGGTATCACGGAACCAGGCCATGGCGTCTGGATTGGTAAAGTCGATACAGCCGCAATAGAATTCGCCAAAGTCGACCAGCGCAACTTGACCATCCTTGTCCAGCGCCATATAGCCGAGCTCTTTGGCGATCGGAAACAGCTTGCCATCTTCACACAGGTAGGGGTTGACGTAGGCCATGAACTCGATGCCCTGGTCATTGAGCTCCTTGATCCTGGCGGGCAGATTGGGGTAGCGATCCTGATGGTGCTGCCAATCCCAGTCCCAGAACAGGCGCTTGCCAAACGAGGTGACCCGCAAGCCGCACCAGTCTTCACTCCACAAACCCGAAACCTTGATACCATGGTCAAGGGCGTTTTCCAGACGACTGAAGGTATTGACCTCTCCCCCCTTCAGACCAAGGATCGCCCCCTTGTAAACCCACTCAGGCAACCTGGGCTGGCGGCCAAACCGGGCGGACAGTTTTTCGATAATGCCCAGATAGCTCTCTGCGGTGCGCAACTCGATGGCCTGCGGGATCGCCCACACTTGCAGCTCATGAAACCCTTCGTGACGAAAATCGAAATCGGCATAAGCGGTGGTGTCGATATGGCAGCTGTATTTACGAGAGGAGACAAACGTGGGTTGCGGATAGTTGGTGTGGTAGTAATCCCCACCGGCTTTGCCCATCACATCGGCTTTCCATTTGATCTCGCTGTGGGGATGGCGACCAACACCGGGCTCTGAGGTCCACAACGGAAAGTGACGGCCACGCAAATCAAAATAGGACATCTGCTCGCCACAACCCCAGACATGCTCTTTACGTTCGGCCGGCAATCTGACCCAAAAGCGGTTATATGCCTCGTCCAGTATGGTCGGATAAAGCATCACATCATCGCCATCACACACCACAGCCACCTGTAGCAAAGCCGGGGTCAAGGCATTCGGGGCAAAAACGAACAGGTTGTTGTCAACCTGTTCGATATGAGTCAATGCGACGCGAGACTCGATGTAGTCTTCGATGTCAAAGTTGCCGCGATAAATTTCCATTTTTTCCCGGCCCTTGCCTATATAAAACGCTGGGGCATCCGCTTGATGAGAAAATAACAACTGCTGCTGGTGCTGAATCGTTAACGCCTGTGACGAAAATTCGAGTTGCATTGCATAAGCTCCTGTTTAGTCGGGCCATCCCCGCTTGCTCGCAAACACAATAATAGCGCTACGATTTCATTTCAATCGCGTAAAACCCAAACAGCGATCTCGATCACCAATCAACACCCGCCACATGAAAACGTTTAGCTCGCTTGCAAGCACTATTTGTAAGAGAATCCTTAACCACCAGCGCAATCTCTCGATCTGGATCCCACTTTTCAACAATCACACTTGCGCCAATAATCGCATCGCTACGATTATTGGGCTGCCGGATGGATTCCACACTATGGAGAATAAAATGGTTGTTCAGGCGCATATCGAAAGCAGACTGCCTTTTAGGGAAAAACTTGCCTATGGCGTCGGCGATTTTGGTTACAACTTTGTATTGAATATCACCACCCTCTACCTGCTTAAATTTCTGACCGATGTAGCAGGTATCAATGCGGCGTGGGCAGGCGTCATCTTTTTGGTGGCGAAAGTGTTCACCGGCTTCACCGACCTGGGCACCGGCATTTTCCTCGACACCCGCAAGAGCTTCGGACCTCGCGGCAAGTTTCGTCCGATGCTGCTCTGGACCATAGTGCCCCTGTTTGTCTGCAATATGTTGCTGTTTTGTAATTTTGAGCTCGACAGCGAGACCAAGACCACCCTGTTCATCGTCTGCTTTATGGCCTTTGGCCTGTTCTTTAGCTTGGGCAATGCCAGCTATGGCGCCATGGTGCCCTCTATGACCAAAAATGTTCAGGATCGCGCAGAGCTGGCAGCATGGCGTCAGGGCGGAGCCAACACCGGCCTGTTGTTAGCCACCGTCGGTTTCATGCCCATCGCCATGTTGTTTGAATCCCAGGAGACCGGCTACATGGTGGCAGCCCTGGCCTACACCTCGGTCGGCTTGGCGGCGGTGCTCTTTTGCTACCTCAACGTCAAAGAACACCACACCATCATAGGTAATGACCCTGACCAGATAGTCGAGAAGCCCACCATCAAGGAGGGGCTCAAGGCGGTACTCAAGAACAACCAGTTGCTGGTGCTGGCAGTAGCCAACCTGCTGACCCTCTCCGCATTCAACGTCAAACTCACCGTGCAGGTCTTCTACGCCCAGTACATTCTGGGTGATGTCTCCATGGTCTCTTACATGAGCTTTGTCAGCATGGGGTGCATCTACCTCGGGGTGTTGTCTGTGCCTGCGCTGGTACGCCGCTTTGGCAAAAAACCTGTCTATCTGGCCGGATTGTGCCTGTGGATCTCCGGCGACATTGCCAACTACCTGTTCGGTGGCACCGTCATGAGTTACGTGCTGTTCACCTCGCTGGCGTTCTTTGGCACCTCTTTCGTCAACAGCCTTAACTGGGCGTTTGTCTCAGATACCGTTGAGTACGGTGAGTGGAAAACCGGTACCCGTACCGAAGGCTTGGTCTACTGCGGCATGACCTTCTTTAGAAAGTGTTCGCAAGCTATCGCAGGGTTCGTCCCCGGGTTTGCTCTGGCACTGGTTGGCTACATGCCCAATGTGGAGCAAACCGATGCCGCCAAAACCGGGATCACCGGACTGATTTTCATCTACCCGGCAAGCCTGGCCATCGTAACGGCACTGGTGATGGCCCTCTTCTACACCCTCAACGAGCAGCGCTATCAAGAGATCATTGCCAGCCTTGGTGCCCGCCGTGTGGCGACCACCCAAAGCTGACTCTCATTCAACTGGCAGCGGCGTGCTGGCCACGCTGTTGCTCTCTTCAAGGATGTGATCCCATGACATATCGCAATGTGGCAAGTGACCGTCTGGCATGGCAGGAAAAGATGGCCTACGGAGTGGGTGATCTCGGCTATAACTTCCTGCTCAACTGCACAACTCTCTATTTGCTGATCTTCCTGACCGATGTGGCAGCCATTCCGGCAGCATGGGCCGGAGCAATCTTTCTGGTTTCGAAGTTCTTTACCGCCTGCACCGATCTGGTGACCGGCAGCGTGCTGGATAATCGTTCCGAGCTCGGCCCCAGAGGTAAATTTCGCCCCTTCCTGCTCTGGACCATAGTGCCACTGGCTCTTATCAACACCGCCCTGTTTACCAGCGTTGAGCTCCCGGTCATCGCTAAAACAGTGCTGTTTACCCTGCTGTTCATGATGTTTGGTGCCTTTTACAGTTTTGGCAATGCCTCCTATGGCGCCATGGTCCCGGCCCTCACCAAGCGACTCCAGGACCGAGCCGAGCTCGCCGCCTGGCGCCAGGGCGGAGCCAATACCGGATTACTGCTCTGCTCGGTAGGGTTCATGCCGCTGGTATTGCTGTTTGACAAGCCACAGGTCGGCTATAGCGTTGCGGTACTGATTTATTCGGTCATGGGGGCTGCAGCAGTACTCTTTTGCTACAGCAGAGTTCATGAACGCCATGTGCTGCCATCGGTTGTCAACGAATCGGGGTTTTCGGCAGTACAAACCAACGCACGGGCCGTGCTGGCAAACCGTCCGCTGGGCATCCTGGCGCTGGCCAATCTGCTGACGCTGGCAGCGTTCAACACCAAGCTGATTGTTCAGGTTTTTTACGCCCAATATGTGATTGGCGACGTATCGATGATCGCCTACATGAGCTTCATCAGCATAGGGTGTATCTACCTGGGGGTATTGCTGGTCCCCTTTGCCGTGCACCGTTTTGGCAAACTGCCTGTCTATCTGGCCGGTATTGGCGTGTGGATATGCGGTGACCTGCTCAACTACCTCTACAGCGAGAGTGCTCTCGATTACATCCTCTTTACCTCCCTGGCCCTGTGGGGATCCGCTTTCGTTAACAGTCTCAACTGGGCGTTCATCTCTGACACCGTCGAGTATGGGGAATGGAAAACAGGCATCCGCACCGAGGGGCTGGTCTACTGCAGTCTGACCTTCTGCCGCAAATGTTCGGCTGCGCTTGCGGGCCTCATTCCCGGGCTGGTACTGGCATGGTCAGGCTATGTTCCCAACGCGACGCAAAGCACCGAGACCCAAAGCAGCATCGCCAATCTGATGTTTCTCTACCCAATCTGCGCCCTGATTTGCGCTGCTGCCTTGATGTTGCTGTTCTACCCGCTCACTGATGCTCGCTATCAACAGATCGTCCGGGAGCTGGCACAACGCCATGCCCTTGCTTCTCCCCGGAAACCCCATCACCGAATGAGTGAACAATCTACTCCATCGCCTGACACCCCCCCTCTTCGTGCGGGTCAGAATGGCTGAATTTAACATGCTGTTTTTATTGAATTAATCCTTAACCAAATCAGACAAAGAGAGCGCTATTCCTATGTCATTCAACAGTGAAAACCTGGCCAAGCTCGATATCTCGGCGCTGCGTAGCCAACGCTGGTATGCCCCCGACACCATCCGAGCCTTCGCCCATCGTCAACGCAGTCAGCAAAGTGGCTTGAACCGCGACGAATTCATGGGCAAGCCAGTGATCGGGATCATCAATACCTGGAGTGAAATGAGCCCCTGCCATAGCCACCTGCGTGAGCGCGCCGAGGCCGTCAAGCGAGCCGTCTGGGCCGCGGGAGGCTACCCCGTTGAATTGCCCGCGCTGTCGGTCGGGGAAGTATTGGTCAAGCCGACCACCATGCTCTATCGCAACTTTCTTGCGATGGAGGCAGAAGAGCTGCTGCGCCAGCATCCTATCGATGGGGCCGTGCTGCTCGGCGGTTGCGACAAATCCACGCCAGCCCTGCTGATGGGTGCCATTTCGATGGACTTGCCGGTGATCTTCTGCCCCGCCGGCCCCATGTCGAGCGGCAAATGGCGCGGCCATGTCACCGGTGCCGGTACCCATACCAAGAAGTTCTGGGACCAATTGCGCTTGGGGGCCATTACCCAGCATGACTGGATCGAGCTGGAGGGGGCGATGACTCGCTCCATCGGCACCTGCAATACCATGGGCACAGCATCCACCATGACCTCCATCGCCGATGCCATGGGCTTTATGTTGCCGGGGGCCAGCTCCATCCCCGCCGCTGACTCGCGACACGTCCAGATGGCAGCCCAATGCGGCCAAATCATCGTCGACATGGTGTGGCATGATCACAAACCTTCCCGCTGGCTGACCCGAGCCAACTTCCTCAATGGCGTAGTGGCCTACATGGCGCTCGGCGGCTCCACCAATGCCGCGATCCACATGATTGCGATGGCCAACCGGGCGGGCATCAACCTCACTCTGGAAGACATGGAGTCGGTGGCACGGGAAGTCCCTGTGCTGGCCAATCTGTTTCCCTCTGGTGATCAGTTGATGGAGGAGTTCTTCTTCGCCGGCGGTCTGATGGCCCAGCTGAAAAAGGTGGAGTCATTCCTCCACCTCGATGCGATCGGGGTCACCAATCGTCCCGTTGCACAGTGGATTGCCAACGCGACCTGTTATGACGACAACGTGATCCGCTCGCTAGATAACCCTGTGGTACCGCTCTCCCGTGGATGTGCATTGACAGTATTGCGCGGCAATCTGTGTCCCAACGGGGCTGTGATGAAATCATCTGCCGCCAAACCCGAACTGCGCCACCACAAGGGCCCTGCCATCGTCTTCGACAGCCATCAAGAGCTCTCGGATCGCATCGATGACCCCGCCCTGGAGGTAACCAAGGAATCAGTGATTATCCTGCGCAATGCCGGCCCGGTCGGCGCGCCGGGCATGCCGGAGTGGGGCAACCTGCCGATCCCGAAAAAGCTGCTGCAACAAGGCGTCACCGACATGGTGCGGATTAGTGATGCCCGCATGTCCGGTACTCACTATGGCACCTGTATCCTGCACGTTGCCCCTGAAGCGGCCATTGGTGGCCCACTGGCACTGGTACGTACCGGTGACCTCATCGAGCTCGATATCGCCAATGGCCGCCTCAACATGCTGGTCAGTGATGAAGAGCTGGCCGAGCGCCGCCGCACGCTCAAACCGGTACACAAAGTTTATGAACGCTCTTATGCCGCACTCTATCAACAACATGTGACCCAGGCCGATCAGGGCTGTGACTTCGATTTCCTCCAGGCTGGCAGCAAAGTGCCCGAGCCCCCGATTTTCTAAAGGAGCAAACAATGAATCCGTTCAAACTTGCGATTACTCAAGGTCCACGCCCACTGGGCACCTGGATGATGACTGGCAGCGATACGGTGGCGGAAGCCATGGCGACTGTCGGTTTCGATTTCTTGGTGCTGGACCAGGAACATGTGCCGGTCGATAGCCTGGATGCGATCCGTATCGATCGCGCCATTCGTGCCAGCAACCCGGCCACCACCCCACTCTACCGCCTGGCCTGGAACGACACTGTGTTGATCAAACGGGCGCTTGATGGCGGTGCAACGTCGCTGATGGTGCCGTTTGTCAACAGTGCAGCAGAAGCCCGCAAAGCGGTAGAGGCGGCCTACTACCCTCCCCTAGGCAAACGCGGCTTTGCCGCGGTGCATCGTGCGTCCGGTTACGGTGCCGAACCCGAATTCGTGCGTAAAGCCCGGGAAGAGCTCTGCCTTATCCTGCAAATTGAGACCCCTGACGCCATTGATGCCATGGAAGAGATGGCCATTGAAGGAGTGACCGGCTTCTTTATCGGCCCCGGCGATATGAGCGCAGCCATGGGCCATATTGGCAATCCCTCTCACCCCGAGGTGCAAGCCAAGATCCGTGAAGGGCTGGAGAAGTGCCAGCGCTTGGGATTGCCTTGCGGGATCGTCGGTGGCAACCCCGAGCTGGTGAACAAATATCAAGAGATGGGTTTTAGCTTCGTGGCGCTCGGCTCCGACATGAGTTACCTGCTGGCTCGCGCCCGTGAACAGCTCGCCGCGATCCGGGGGGAACGTCTGAGCATATCCGGTGGCGAGGTTTACTGATGAAGAGGCTTCACCGCCAAAGCGGCCCGCTTGATCTGGAGCTCATCCCCGAGCTTGGTGGCGCTGTCGGCAAACTGACCTGGCATGGCAGGGAGATCTTGCGCTCCCTGCCCGATGGTCAGAACGTCACAGTCAACCAGGGGGGCTGTTTTCCCCTGGTACCTTACTCCAACCGTATTGCTCATGGACGGTTTCACTTCGCCGGATATGATTACGCCCTGCTGCGTAACTTTGGCGATCATCCCCACTCAATTCATGGCAACGGCTGGCAGCAGCCATGGCAAGAAGGGGATGCAGATGATGACTCTGTCGTGCTGACCCTGCACCATGACGCACAGGGAGCATCCGCGGCGCAATGGCCCTGGCCTTATCGGGCAACTCAGCGCTTCACCCTGCAAGAGAATGCGCTGCATATCATACTCACTTACCACAATCTGGCCGATCACGCTGTCCCGGCTGGGCTGGGCTTTCACCCCTATTTTCCCCGTGCGGCGCACGCCGAGATCCAGTTCGACGCAGGCGGTGTGGTACTCAACGACCACAAGTCCCTGCCCACTGGTCTCGCGCCACTACCGACCCAATGGAACTATCGCACTTGGCGCAAACCTGAACCCGCCAGTGTCGATAACTGCTTCCATCACTGGAGTGGCTGTGCACGGGTGCGCTGGCCAGATGAGAAGCTGATGGTGACCCTGAGCTCACCCGATGCGCCTCACGCCATCCTGTTTCTGCCGCCCGCCGATCGTGACTTCATCGCCATCGAGCCGGTTTCTCATATCAATGATGCCATCAACAACGGTGGCTTTGGTGACCCTGCGCTGGCCATGGCCACTGTGCCAGCCAATGGGCAGTTGCAGATCTCCATGCTGCTTGAGGTTTCTCACTATGCCTAATCCTGCTCTGCTACTTGCCGACTACCGCGGCCATCTGCCCGAGTGCCCGACCTGGAGCACTGATGAACAGGCGCTCTACTGGACCGATATTCTCGAGCGTTGCCTGCACCGCTATCACCCCGAAAGCGGCGCCATGACGACAATCCCCTTCCCCGAAGAAGTGGGCTGTTTTGCCCTGCGCGAACAGGGTGGCTTTATCGCAGCGATGCGCACCGGGATCTATCTGTGTGATCAACACGGGCAAATTGAGCGTAAAGTCGCCGATAACCCCAATAACCCAGCGCTGGCCCGTTTTAATGATGGCGGTACCGATCAGTCGGGTCGTTTCTATGCGGGCACTTACTGGAGCCCACGAGATTACAACGGCGCCCTGCTATGCCGGGTTGATGCCGAGCTGCAGATGTCGGTGATCCAGTGCGACATTCTGGGAGCCAATGGCTTGGCATTCAGCCCAGACATGCGCTGGATGTACACCACTGATACCCCCAACCGCCGCCTTTATCGCACTCCGTTGGCCCGCGACGGTTCACTCGGTCAACGGCAACTGCTGCGCGAGTTTGCAGCCCGCGCCGACGAAGGGCGCCCGGATGGGGCTGCAATCGATGTCGAAGGATGCTACTGGAGCGCCCTGTTTGATGGCCATCGTATCGCCCGCTTCTCTGCAGAGGGGGTATTGCTGGCCGAATATCCCTTGCCGGTACGTTGCCCCACCATGGTCTGTTTTGGTGGTGAAGACATGAAGACCCTCTTCATCACCACCACTCGCGAAAATATGGACGCCGCCGAACTGGCAGCACGTCCGCTCTCAGGTGCGCTGTTCAGCATGCGTGTTGACATCGCCGGTCTTGCTAAACCCACATTTAAGGAAAACAACGGATGAAAACTATCGGCTTTATCGGTCTTGGTCTGATGGGCGAAGCGATGTCAAAGAACATCGTCAAAAAATTTGATGGCAATGTGTTGGTATTCGATATCAATCAGGAGGCTGTCGCCCGGGTGGTCGATGCAGGCGCCATCGCCTCCCCTTCCATTGCCAGGTTGGCAGCCGATGCGGATGTGATCATCTCCATGGTACCGCGCTCCGAACACGTCAAAGCGGTCTATACCGAACTGCTGCCACACCTTGGCCCCGGCAAGATCACCATCGACATGTCCACCATTGACCCGGCCGTGTCAATCGCCTTATCCCGCCAGGTAGCAGAAACCGGTGCCGTGATGCTCGATGCGCCCGTGGTCAAATCGGTCCCTGCCGCCGTGGCTGCCGAGCTCGGGATCTACATAGGTGGCGACCTGTCCGCCTACAAAAAGGTCAAGCCATTGCTAGCCATGATGGGCAGCAACCAGATCCACCTGGGGGGCAACGGCCGTGGTTTGATCATGAAGGTGCTGCACAACACCTTGGTCGCCCAAATTCAGAACAGTGTCAACGAAATGCTGGCCACCGCCGATCATTTCGGCATCGATAAAGAGAGCTTCAACACCGCCGTCTCTTACGGTGGCGGCAGCAACTTCTATCTGACCAGCAAGATAGGTGCCCTGATCGCCGAGAACTACAACACTGTCTTCTCGCTGGAGAACATGGCCAAAGATATCGGCATTATGAAGAACCTCATGGGCGAAGAAGCGCTGACCCTGCCCGGAGTCGAATTGGTGAATAACATTTACCAGCAAGGCCTGAATAACGGTTTGGGCCATGAGGATTTCTGTGCCACTTATAAGTTGGTAAAGCAAAACATTCAATAGCTGGCTGATAAAAACCATCGCATGAGGTAATTAATTTACCTCATGCCAATCGCTGTACGATTTAATATCAACTTACCATTGGCGAGTCAATCACTATGCGTATCCACCCCAAAATATGCTTAATCCCTCTTATATGCTGCAACGCAGCTTTCGCAGGCGG
This sequence comes from Aeromonas sp. 603079, assembly GCF_049172135.1. Taxonomy (NCBI): domain Bacteria; kingdom Pseudomonadati; phylum Pseudomonadota; class Gammaproteobacteria; order Aeromonadales; family Aeromonadaceae; genus Aeromonas; species Aeromonas sp. 603079. The sequence goes on from NZ_JAAKPX010000021.1 coordinate 65,282, forward strand.
TTATTTTGAAAGCCGTGAGGCATTTAACTTTGCTACCGACCAACATGAGTTATTGTTGCGACTCGGCTATAACTGGGAATCTGGTGCGGGTATTATGGCCAGCAATGCGTATAATACCGATAAACTAGACAAGCTAAAGCACAGTTATAACGAAATTGAAGGGTGGTATCCGCTATTAAATTTAACCACCAAACTCTCGGTCAATGCCGGTGGTTTGGTTAACTCCTCTAGCTCTGGCTCTGGTGGCTCTGCGTATCTGGATGGAAAGTACAACTTTACCGATAACTTTTCCGTTATTGCACGATACCGTTACAATCATCAAAATTATCTAACTACGGATCTTGATGGTTATGGCGATAATAACGATACCAATGAATACGCACTGTATATTGTCAATAAAATAACACCAGCTTTGACCCATACTTTTGAATCGCACTATTTTTCTCGCGTCAATAATTTCAACAGTGCTAATGGGAAAGATCATCACTGGGAGCTAACCAGTCAAACCCGCTATCGAATCAATCCACAATGGATGCCTTATCTGGAATTACAGTGGTACGATAGAAATATTGCCTATGATGCAGAGGCATACCGGATCCGTATTGGTGTTAAATACTTTTTCTAATGTTGCCAGATGAATTCAATCTATGACTCACGGAGAGCAGTTATGAACTATTCCCAGCAAGTACAATATCACTCTATTGCCGGCAAGGTCGCCGTTATCACAGGTGGCGCCAGTGGCATTGGCGAAGAGTTGGTGCGCGCCTTTGTCAGCCAAGGTGCCAAAGTCGCCTTCCTCGATTTTGATAAATCTGCAGGCGAAGCACTCGCGCATGAGCTCGACTGCCTGTTTCTGTTTTGCGATGTCACCGACCTGACTCTGCTCAAAGCGTGTTTTACGACCATTGAACAACAGCTGGGCAGTGTCGATATCCTGATCAACAACGCGGGCAGCGATGATCACCATAAAATTGAGGATCTGACCGAGGAGTATTTCGAAAACCGCATCAATATCAATCTGCGTCACCAGTTGTTTGCGATCCAAGCCGTGTTGCCAGGCATGGAGCAAAAAGGGAGCGGCAGCATCATCAATATGGGATCCATCAACTGGATGCGGGGCCGCCCCGGGAGAGTCTGCTACTCCCTGTCAAAAGCCGCTATCCATGGTTTTACCCGTACCCTGGCGCAGGAGTTGGGCGCAAGAGGCATTCGGGTTAACAGCCTGGTCCCAGGCGCAATCCGTACCCCCAAACAGGATGCGATGTGGGCGCAACTCGACCCTGCCGCGGTGAACCAGTTTGTCGAACTGCAAGCACTCAAATTCCGTCTCGATGGCTCACATTGTGCTCGCATGGCCCTCTTCCTGGGTTCTGACGAATCCAATGGCTGTACCGGCCAAGATTTCATTGTTGATGCGGGGCTTACTCTGAACTAAGGCTCTGTCCCAAGGCTGTCTGCTTGAAATGATGAGGTTTGAGCAATATCTGGCTGGCATGGCATGGCATGGCATTCAACCATGCCGGGCAATCCAGAAGAGGCAAATGCTGCAGATATTGCTTGTTTTTATAGATACGCGCTTGGCTAGATGGGACAGGTCTCGATGCAAATGGGGAAAACGCCATTAATCCGAGCAAGAGTGGTCTCCATGACCCTCTCTTACATCTGAGGGTACCGGAAGAAGATCCCACCATCTTCAGAATGATGCGATCAACTGATATGCAAACCATCAACAGTTGAGATAGTCGGGGCGCATAATAAATCATGCATAAAGAAAAACCCCTGCTCTAAAGCAGGGGTTTACTGTTTGGCGGTGAGGGAGGGATTCGAACCCTCGATACGTTGCCGTATACACACTTTCCAGGCGTGCTCCTTCAGCCACTCGGACACCTCACCAAATTTTTGCTCACTGCTTTATGTGCTTGAGCTGCACATTCGCTGGCGGACCATGCCGCGGCGACGGGGCGTAATGTAAGGGATACGATGGCTTTTGGTCAATGCAATTTTTTACTTTTTGCGTTCATTTGCTCAATATCCGAACCAAGTGACTAAAAATATGCCGTTTCGTATCCCTTTCAATCAATTTACTGCCGCTTCGTGCAAATGTTCACCTTTGAGCGCCTCTTCCAGCGAACCGTAGAATTCCAGCTTGCCGGGCTGCGGTCGCACCTTGGCGCGAGCCAGGGTCTTGAGCGGTTGGAACTGCAACTCGGCCACCCGCAACTCGACACCGGCTTTGGCCATCTGCTTGCCAAAGTGGAGGAAGGCAGACAGGCCGCCCGCATCGAGGATGGAAACCGCTTCCATCTGCAACACCAGCACCTTGTGCCCTTTCACTTGCGCTTCCAGCTCGGCAAAGACCCGTTCGGCCGCGGCGAAGAAGAGCGGGCCGTTGATCTTGTAGAGCAGGCCATTGTCCGGCACCTCGTGGGCATAGCGCTTGTGCTCGGCCAAATCGTGCAGTTTGGTCATCTTGGCGATTTCGCGCATAAAGAGCAGGGAGGCCAGAATCACCCCGAAGGTGATGGCGATAACCATGTCGAAAATGACGGTGAGTGACAGGCAGACCAGCAGCACCAGCACATCGGATTTGGGGGCACGACGGATCAGCTCCACCACCTTGTGCGCTTCACTCATATTCCAGGCCACGATGAGCAGTAAGGCAGCCATGGCCGAGAGCGGCAACCAGGAGAGCCAGGGGGCCAGCACCAGAATGGCTGCCAGCACCACCAGCGCATGGACGATCCCCGAGACGGGGGACGTAGCGCCTGCACGCACGTTGGCGGCAGAGCGGGCGATGGCAGCAGTAGCGGTAATGCCGCCAAAGAAGGGGGCGAAGATGTTGCCAAGCCCCTGCCCCACCAGCTCGGCGTTGGAGCTGTGTTTGCGACCGGTCATGCCATCGAGCACCACGGCGCAGAGCAGCGATTCGATCGCCCCCAACATTGCCATGGAGAAGGCGGCAGGCAGCAGCCGCTCAACAGCCGCCAGGTTCCATTCAACCGGCAAGCCATCCGGTCCGGGCAAGGCCCAGGGCATCACCAGAGTTGGCGCGATGGGCGGGATCCCCATCCCCTGGCTGCCATCGGCCAGGGTATAGCTGAACTTGCTGCCGATGGTGGCCACATCCACCCCAAAGTAATGGAGGCCAAAACCCAGACCTACCCCGACCAACACCGCGGGCAGGTGGCCGGGCACCGGCAGACGCAGGCGCGGCCAGAGCAGCAGCACGGCCAGCGTTGCGACCCCCACCAGGGTATCGCCCCACTGCCAGCTTGGCAGGGCGGCGGTCAGCGCCTCGACTTTGCCCAGATAGGTTTCCGGCATCTCGGGCACGCTCAGGCCGAAGAAGTCCTTGATCTGCAAGGTGGCAATCACGATGGCGATACCACCGGTAAAACCCAGCGTCACTGACGGGGGAATGTACTCGATAAGGCGGCCAAGACGGGCCATCCCCATCGCCACCAGAAAGAGGCCTGAGATGAGCGTCGCCATCAACAGACCACCGACCCCGAACTGCTGGGCGACCGGATAGAGGATCACTACAAAGGCAGCGGTCGGGCCGGAGATGGAGTAGCGGGAGCCACCGGTCACGGCGATCACGATTCCAGCAATGATGGCGGTATAGAGACCGTGTTGCGGCGGCACACCGCTGGCGATGGCCAGTGCCATGGCGAGCGGGATGGCGATGATGCCCACCGTCACACCGGCGATAAGATCACGGCCGAAGCGGGCCATGCTATAGGGTTCATCAATACAGGACTGGCGTAAGGCTATGGCGAGCTTCACGCTATTTAAAGAGGCTTGCTTGTGCATGTATATCGTAATACCAGAAGAGGGAGATAAAGGCCGGAGAGATCCGGCGCCCGATCATCATCAAGGGCCGGCAGGGCTGTCGACGCGGCGATGGTATCCTGCGTAACCTTACTCCAGACGGGCCATTTTTTCGATGGGCAGGATCAATGAAAAGCACTCTGCCCCATGATTTGGCCCATTTACCGCCAAATCGCCGATCTTGACTCCAGCTCTCCCCCTTTTAGCCACAAAGATTACCATTTGAGCCTCACTGTGTTACCAGCACGTTCGCGACATCATGCTGTCATCATCAGGTTGATGCGAACCGAACCAATGCCCCCTTGGGCCGGTTGGGGGGAGCGATGGCAAGGGACTGATTGTGCTGAAAATAAACCGCAAAGCGCAACTTTTGGGCAAACAATCCGAAAATCCGGTTTTCGAGAAATTCGCGGGTTGACACCCGCCGCCCTGGTCATTAATATTCGCCCCGTCTTAACGAGACAGGCAATTCCTCCTTAGTTCAGTCGGTAGAACGGCGGACTGTTAATCCGTATGTCACTGGTTCAAGTCCAGTAGGAGGAGCCAATTCCCTCGTAGTTCAGTCGGTAGAACGGCGGACTGTTAATCCGTATGTCACAGGTTCAAGTCCTGTCGAGGGAGCCACATTTGAAGCCCAGTTTTCGAGCTGGGCTTTTTCATATCCATCTCTCCATTGTTTCAAGCTGAGCCAGCTCCCCCTCACCGCTTGCTCTGCCGCATTCCCCTCGCAGTGAACGATCCACTCTCCCTGTTTTCTCTCAACTCAAATTCGACTAACTTCCAAAACGTCCTACTACAGCCAAGTAGCAGGCTCCTTGTGCCTTAGTTGGTTACCTCGCCACCGGCAGGTCCTCCCAGCGTGTGGTGTAACAGGGGCTCAGGTGCTCTTGTCTCATCATCCACTCAGGCGACCCCGTGCCTTGGCTGGCAAAGCCTACGCGCCCCAATCCCTTGGCTTTGATCTGGTCCATCACTGCCATCAGCGCATCTGATTGAGCGAAGGACGGGGCAAAGAGATCTGCCTGTTGTTGCCCCTTGGGGGTGAACTCACTCAGCATGACGCCCCCCTTCTGATAACGGTAACCGTCGCGCCAAATCTGCGCTAGCAGCACGTTCACTTGCTGCAGCAACAACCGGGTATCATCGCTAGGGCAGACCAGCCGGACGCCAGCCTGCTCACTGTAGTAAGGGGCTCGTTCATCAAAGGGGCTGGTTCGCACGAACAGGTGCACCCGCTGGCAACACATCCCCTCGGCCCGCAGCTTCTCGGCTGCGCGAGCCATAAAGCCTGACAACGCCTGGGCCATTTCTCCACGGTCAGTCACGCGCTCACCAAAGGAACGGCTCGAGAGGATCTGCAGCTTCGCCGCCGGTTCAACGGTCAGCTCTGCGCAAGGCAGGCCACGCAGTTCCTGTACGATCCGCGCGACCACCACGCCGTATTGGGCGCGTAGCCCTTTGGCGTCGCTAGCCACCAGGTCAGCCACGGTGTTGATGCCTTGTGCCACCAACTTGGTTCCCAAGCGCCGTCCTATGCCCCACACCTCGTCCACCGGGGTGATAGCCATCAGCCGGGCACGGCGCAGCTCGTCACGCAAGTCCACGACGCCGCCAGTGGCAGGCCACTTCTTGGCTGCATAGTTGGCCAGCTTGGCGAGGGTCTTGGTGGGGCCAATCCCGACCCCTACCGTGAGGCCGGTCCACTGCCACACTCGCTGCCGGATCTGTTGCCCATAGGCTGTCAGGTCCCCGGCAAACGACTCCGACAGTGACAGGAATGCTTCATCAATGGAGTAGACCTCCAGCTCGGGGGCCATGGTCTCCAACGTGCTCATCACTCGGCCAGACATATCGCCATAGAGCGCGTAGTTGGAGCTGAACACCACACCACCATGCGCTTCGAACTGCTCGCGGATCTTGAAGTAGGGACCGGCCATCTTGATACCCATCGCCTTGGCTTCGGGGCTGCGCGACACCACGCATCCATCGTTGTTGGAGAGCACCACGATCGGGCGGCCACGCAGCTCAGGGCGAAACAGCCGCTCACAGCTGGCGTAGAAGTTATTTACATCAACGAGCGCTATAGCCATCACGCTGCCTCAGATTGCCAATCACATGGGTGACCACTCCGAACAACTCCAGGGAGAGGCTCATACAAGGGTCGATAGGCGCGAACGCCGGATTGGCTGGCAACAGCCGCAACCTCGGCTTGAGCTGCAAGGTCTTTACCGTGAAGCCGCCATCGAGTAGTGCAATCACCACATCACCATGGCGCGGGGTGAGGCTCTTATCGACCACCAGCAAGTCACCGGGAAAGATACCGACCCCGGTCATGCTCTCCCCCTCGGCACGCAGATAGAAGGTGGCTGCAGGGTGCGGCACGCAGTGGGTGTTGAGGTCCAACTTCCCTTCCAGATAGTCGCTGGCTGGGCTGGGAAAGCCGCAAGAGGCGCGGTGCAAGAACAGCGGGATGGTCACATCGGCGGGTGATGGGTCTGGGGTTAACAGCTTCATGGCAACAACACCTGTATTTATATACAGACATTATAGCGCACCACCTTTGAACCAGCGCAAGTCCTCATCCACAGATGCATGAATCACACGCACACTCACAGTTCCAATGCTTCCACCAACAAAAGGGCATGGCAGGAAAAGCTCACCGCGTGCTAATTTTTGCTTTCTGGCTAGGAACCCCGCAGATAATACCGTAAAGGCAGAATGTGGTTTCCCAGCCTAACGTGGCATGTTCATTTCCATTTGTGATAGCTGTTTGGGGGCATCTCCATAGATATAAAGGAATCCTGCAGCCAACATTTCACCTTCGAGATGCTGTTTCACTGTGGTGAAACCTGGCAACGCATCCAATGCCCAAACTTGCCTGAACAAGCCGAGAGCTGGCTGGCCTACCGTGAACTGGCAACGTATATTCTCGACCCTCTGGTAGAAGAATTTGGTCACCCATTGCTGACCTATGGGTTTTGCGGGGTAACACTGCGCAAAGCTATTCTTTCCAACGCCTCGCCCGGTATAGCCCCCACACTGGATCAACATGCGGCCTGTGAACTCAATCAGCGAGGAAGAGTTGTCTGTCCTCGGCAAGGGGCCGCGGTTGATCTGATATACCCAGGGAAGAACAGCTATCAGGTAGCCCTTTGGTTGGCGCAGCACACCCCGTTTGATCGTCTCTATCTCTATGGCCCAGACCGGCCACTGCATATCAGCTATGGGCCCGAACAAAACCGCGCCTTGGTCAAACTCACCACTCACCATGGAAGACGAATGCCCAAGCGGCTGACACTCACCCAACTCAAAGGAATGTGCTGATGCTGACCCCCGAGCGCTTCACGCAACTGGTCGCTGCCCTGCCATACAAAAAAGTGCTGCCCGACGCGGTCTATCTGCACAAAGAGACCCTGGCCACAACCAGCCCACAGCTCTACCGCTTTGTCTGTGCGGTGGCACAAGCGCTCAAACTGCCGGAGTGTGAATGGGATCTGGTGAAGTTGGCAAAGCAGGACTTTAGGCTGTCCCTGCTCAGCTACCCCACCTTCTTCGAAGAGGCCTACCCCAGCCTCAAGCAGAGCGTGACCGTTGACCTGGCCAAACTAAGCCATACCGTTACCCGCTACGACAGCCAGGACAATCCCCCCATTCTGCATCGCAAAGAGTGCATGCTGACCCCCGATCACCCACAGGCAGAGAGCTGTCGCCAGATCACCGAAGAGGGGGAGTTGGCGGGACTTTACGATCATCCCCGCATGATTGGCTTCAAAGCCTCGTGGGAACGGCTTATCGCAAGACACGGCTACCAACTGGTTGATGGGCGCCTGTTTCGCATCTCCGCCCTGCCGCCCAAAGAGGGTGGCCCACAAATTGATCGCCATAAAACCGCGCTGGTTCGTCATGAACTCTCGGCCCCCATGAAGATGCTGGCACGCCATGGTTATCTCAACGGCGACTATGCGCTGTTTGATTACGGTTGCGGCCGAGGGGATGACCTGCGGGAATTCGAAGCACACGGTATTGACGCGCTGGGCTGGGACCCGAACTTTCGCCCGGATGGCGAGAAGGTGATCTCCCATCTGGTCAATCTCGGTTTTGTGATCAACGTGATTGAGGATCAAGATGAGCGAATGGAGGCGCTGCTCGGCGCCTGGGAGCTGACCCAAACCCTGCTGGTCGTCTCGGCCATGCTGGCCAACGACAGCTTTATTGCCCAGTTCACCCCTTATAAAGATGGCGTTATCACCTCGCGCAACACCTTTCAGCGCTACTACAACCAAAGCGAGCTCAAGCACTACATAGACAAAACACTGGATGAAAATGCCATCGCCGTTGGGCCCGGCATCTTTTACGTGTTCAAAGACAAGCTCGAAGAGCAACGCTTTTTGGCACAGCGTCAACGCCGAAGCCACAGCTGGCAGCAGCTGACCTCGCCCACCCCCAACAATCAGGCCGCAGCAGCACTACTGATCACTCGTCATCAAACGCTGTTTGAAGCCTTCTGGCAGCGGGCGCTGACCCTTGGCCGAATCCCGGCCAATGACGAATTTGAACAAAGCGACGAGTTAAGAGATATAGCAGGCAGTCATCGCAAAGCCATGACCCTGCTTGGCCAGCATTTTGACCTTGCCCAGTTAAAGCAGGCCGAGCTGGAGCGGCAGCAAGATTTGCTGGTCTACCTGGCACTCAACCTGTTTGGCAAACGCCAAGCCTATACCCAGTACCCCAGCGAGCTGCAGCGGGATATCAAAGCCTTTTTCGGTAGCAACCCGCAGGCACAGCAGGCAGCCAGAGCACTGCTCTACCAGATTGCGGATATCGCCCTCATCAACCAGGCCTGCGAGCTGGCCCATCAACAGCTCCCCAACAGCCTGCTCTATCCCAGCCATTCACTGCTGCTGCACAAATGCTTTATTCCGCAATTACCGCCGCTGCTGCGTGTCTACCTCGGGGCGGCCTGCCAGCTCTACGGTGACTTGACCGATATCGACGTGATCAAGCTGCACATCCGCTCCGGCAAGGTGAGCCTGATGGGGTATGACGACTTCAGCAAGCCCATCCCCCATCTGGTGGAGCGGGTCAAGATCAAGATGGCCGAGCAGGAGGTCGACTTCTTTGACTACATCAATGAGCAGACCCGGCCACCACTGCTCAACAAAAGCTATCTGATGGCACCGGATGATCCGAGCTTCAAGGCACAACGAGCGCTGGAGCAAAGATTGAGCAAGTTACTAGCAATAGACTTGGCTCAGGACCTCAACCTGAGCCGCTCTCAATTTAGCAGTGCACTAGATCATGCTGATATGAAAATCATTGGTTACCGAATACATCGAGGCAAAAAACGTTAATTGATAAACAATGAGGCATCAAAATCAAATACATCAATGAGCTGGCGCTGAACACCAATTCCTTTATCTATCATAATATCTGCCAGTTGCTCACCATCAATCAGAATAATAGGAACACAGCCAGGCTTGAATGAAATTTCCTCAGCTTCTTTGGTAAATCCGCTGGTCGTCATGAATATTCCCTGCTCAAAATCGCCGGTAATATCACCCCGAAATGCAGATACTGATGGACGCCCGACCTTATTATCTTCTGCATATCGCTTGCACTGCACTGCTACGCGCATTTCAGCAAGCCCCATTTTCAACAATCCTCTTACATCAATGCCGCCATCTCGACCACGAGATGTTAACTCCATACGAGTAAATCCATATTTTGATAAAAATAAGCGACAAAACGATTCAAACTGCTCAGGAGAAAAGCTCCGCAGGCTGCTTAAAATTTCAGCTTTTACTTTCTCACGCTGGACAGCAGCCAAATCAAGAATCTGCTCTATATAGTTCTCAACTTCCTGAGCAGAGCGTTGCTGTTCCGAAGAAGAGGTATTCTGTTCAGGCTGTAGGACTTCTTTCACATCTGACAGCAGCTCATATGACCCATCATCGTTCTTTTGGAAAAAACGCTGCTTATGCATGGAGCCTAGTGACTTGTTGGCACAGTGACGATCCATGGTGACACGAATCACCGAGTGAGGTGATTTGGCCCCAAACTCATATAGCTGATGTGTCACGATTACGTCATACACCTCATCTACCGAGGCAGAATGCCCAATCAATAACAAAGCCTGCTTAGCTGCTTCAACGATGGTTCGATTAGTCACTGTAATTTCTTAATCCGATCAACAAGTTCTGCCAATGGTATGTCTTTTGTCATGTGGCACCAAGAGATCCGTATCGCACCTTCAATTCTTTCTTCATCTAGACCCATAGCCACCAAGACATGGCTGGGCACATAGCTTTGAGAGGTGCATGCAGAACCATTCGATAACGCAACGATACCTTTAAGCACAACGAGTGCCGCTTCAGAGTTGATCCCAGGAATTGAGACATTCAAAACATGACTAGCCGTGTTCTGGCCATTTTCAATACACCCGAGCGGGCGAAGGGCAGAACGTAATTGCTCCTTGATCTGCTCGCAATAACGACGACGCTGCTCGCTATCGCGTTTGGCTTCTTCACAGGCTTGACCTAAACCTGCAATCAAGGCAACAGGAAGAGTGCCTGGGCGCAAGCCCCTCTCCTGCCCACCACCAAACATCAGCGGGGTAAGAGGTGCCCTTTTAAAATTGCGCCGCTTCAGTAACAAAGCACCCACACCTTTTGGAGCATACATTTTATGACCACTGACACTGATCATGTCGATACGTGGATCTTCAAGAACCTCAGAATATTTTCCATAGCTCTGAGCCGCATCTACATGGAAAAAAGCATCATGGGAAGTAAGCACTTCGCACAACTCGCTGATTGGCTGAATAGACCCAGTTTCGTTATTAATGTGCATGATCGAAACCAGCGCGGTGTCGGGGCGCAATGCATCACGAAGATGCGCAGGATCCACCATGCCTGAAGAATCCATCGGCAAATACGTGACCTCAAATCCTTTAGCCTCAAGTTGAGCAATTGGCTCCAATACAGCCTTATGCTCAATAGGCGTTGTGATGATATGTTTGCGTCCCTGCTGTTCCGCATATTGAGCCAGTCCCAAAATAGCTAAATTGTTGCTTTCGGTTGCACCGCTGGTGAAATAGACATCAGACTTGTCAGCACCAACAACAGCTGCAACCTGCCCTCTCGCCCTCTCAACAGCTTGCTTTGCTACAACCCCGAACTCATGAGTACGGCTCCCAGAATTACCATATTCCTCAGTCATATAGCGCATGACAACCTCTGCGACCCCTGAAGAAACCGGGGTTGTCGCATTGCAATCCAAGTAAACTGCCATTATCCTTGCCACCTCTTTCAATGTTCGTACGTACACACGACTTTTGTTCGAACCCATCGACATGGTGTCACATACAGTGTGGAGCGCAAGAGGTTACCATGTTTGAACCCTCCTTTGAGTTCGTTTTTCCAGCAATTCGTGGTATCCAGGCGGGCTCTGAGTACTACGTGTCAATGTGTCCTCTCAAGCTATTGCCACGCATCTTCAGGTTTGATGATGAGGATCTCTCGCCTGAACTGCGCGCACAGAGAACCCTCAACGTAGGGCGGATCCCGGTGATGGCTGACTATATAGTTCGCAATAGAGATTCCTACGTGTTTTCTGCCATCACCGCCTCGATTGACGGAGATGTGAGATTTGAACCAATGGGAACCAGTGGTGAAGCGAGCCGTATCGGGGCCCTCAGAATTGGGTTGGACGCACAATTTATCATCAATGATGGACAACATCGCAGAGCTGCGATTGAAGCAGCCCTAAAAGAAGATCCATCCTTGGCAGATGAAAGCATCTCTGTGGTTTTTTTCCTCGATCAGGGATTAGCGCGTTCACAGCAGATGTTTACAGACCTCAATCAGAATCAGGTCAAAGCCAGCAAATCTCTGGCCATCGCATACGACCAACGAGATAAGAGTGCTGCTGTCGCTCGGGCTGTTGCATCCAAATCCAAAGCCTTTAAAGGGATTGTCGATATGGAGCAAAACAAACTTGGTAAACGCTCCCGCAAACTCTTTACTCTTAGCGCTATTCATCAGGCAACTCATGCCTTGTTTAGCAATTGGGAAAGTATTGACATAACTAAAGCGACCCGTGAGGCATGCCGTTTTTGGAATGAAGTAGATAATGTCATACCAGAATGGAAACTCGTCAGGCTATCCAAACTGACTGCTGGGGAAGTTCGTGAAGACTTTATCCATAGCCATGCCGTAACACTGCACGCATTAGGTTTGGTTGGTAAGGCTCTTCTTGAAAAGAATTATGACCTGAAGCAATCCCTATCTGGGCTATTGACACTAGATTGGCTACGTCAAAATGCAGAAATATGGGAAGGTCGGGCTCTAATCGCTGGCCGTATTCAAAAGACATCAAATACGACGTTATTAACTGCAACACTGATCAAACAACACCTTGGCCTCCCCCTCTCTGAAGGAGAGGAACAAGCTGAATATCTATTTAGAAAAGGTAAGGCATGAGTACCGAAATACATACCCCTTCCCGCTCCGCATTTGATGCGGCCGGGTTTACAGAGACAATTCGGTTCTTGGTTGACCGCACCAAATCACTTTATCTTAGTGATCAGATCCCCTGGGTAATTGGTTACAGTGGTGGTAAAGACTCCACCGCTATACTCCAACTAGTGTGGTATGCCATGCAAGAACTGCATGCCGAAGGTAAAGCCAATAAGCCTGTCCATGTGATCAGTACTGATACGCTTGTTGAAAATCCGATTGTTGCCATGTGGGTAGGACGCTCATTGGAACAGATGCGACAAGCGGTAGCTGAGCAACACTTAAATATTATTCCACATCGCCTGACACCAGAAGTAAAAGATCGCTTCTGGGTCAATTTGATTGGTCGTGGTTACCCTGCTCCTCGCTATAAGTTTCGCTGGTGTACCGATCGACTAAAAATCAGTCCATCTAATAACTTTATTAAGAAAGTCGTTAAAAATAACGGTGAGGCGATTCTTGTTCTTGGTACGCGAAAAGCGGAGAGCGCGACAAGAGCAGCAACAATGGAAAGTTACGAGAACAGAGAAGATAATACTCGTAGCGCTGTTGGATTAACTGTTAACAAACAGCTTGATCGTGTCTGGATATATACTCCTATCGCCGACTGGAGTAATGACGATGTCTGGCAATACCTGATGCAAGTTAAAAATCCATGGGGTTTTAAAAATCAAGAGCTACTTGGTATGTATCAAGGTGCAACTGCGGATGGTGAATGTCCTCTGGTCGTTGATAAGTCAACACCTAGTTGTGGAGATAGTCGTTTTGGCTGTTATGTCTGTACCATGGTAGGTGAAGATAAATCTATGGCAGCCATGATTCAAAATGACACTGAAAAAGAGTGGATGTTGCCTCTACTGCAGCTCCGCAACGAAATCGACATTAATGATTCAAATAAAGAGCGTAAAGGTAAAAAAATAGAGGCTGACAAGGAGCGTCGTGATTTTCGTCGAATGAATGGTTCCTTAACCGTTCATATCAATGAATATGGAGCAGATCTGGTGCGTGGTCCTTATCGGCAGCCATTTAGAGAGCATATGCTCAAAAAAGTGCTTGAAGCACAAAAACTCGTACAAGAGATAGGTCCAGATGAAGTTCGCAACCTAGAACTACTCTCTTTGGAAGATTTGGAAGCAATTCGTCATATATGGGTGGAAGATAAACACGAAGTCGAAGATAGCGTCCCTCATATTTATGAACGTGCGCTGGGAAAAAAGTATCCCGGTACCAAACGCTCACACCATAGCTTATTGAATAGCAATGTGATGAGCAAACTGAGGTATAAATGCTCCACGTACAATGATCCGGATGGGTTACTATACGAACAAATTAGAACACTGATCTCAATTGAAGATAAGCATAGCAATATGCTGCGTCGTGCAAATCTATATAAAGAGCTGGATACAAGCTTGCAGACCATGGCCTTCAACAATATTCAAGAGGCCAGAGACTTTGCACTGAAAAGAAAACTCAATGAAAACAAGATAAAGCTATTACAGCCCAATTTACCTGAGCAGGATAAAGAACAACTATTGTGGGAAAATGAGAAGCTGCAACTTGCTTTGACGAACAATAGTCATTTCTTGGAAGATGAACAAATTGATATTGAAGAGCTATCAGCATGATTTTTGAACAACTCGTGTTAGAAAATTTTGGTATTTATAAAGGACGCCATGAGGTTGACCTTGATAGCCCCGATCATAAAAGACCGATAATCCTCTTTGGTGCACTCAATGGTGGTGGTAAAACAACCTTTTTAGATGCCTTGCAGTTGGCTCTCTATGGCAAGCATGCCAAATGCTCCAATCGTGGTCGCCTTAGCTATCCAGCATATCTGGAGCAGGCGATAAATCGTTATGCAACGGAAAAAAAAGCCTCTCTCTCACTGCGCTTCAGACATACCATTCTCGGGAAAGATCATACTTATGAAATAAATCGAGCTTGGGAGAAAGAGGCTGACAAAGAGTGCAAAGAAGTTGTTGTTGTTAGCCATAACGGTCATCCAGATGCACTATTGAGTGAGCATTGGGGAGAATTTATCAATGAATTTATCCCGCAATCACTATCTGAACTGTTCTTTTTTGACGGTGAAAAAATTGAACATCTTGCAGATCCCGCTCGTTCCGCTAGTCTGGTAAAGACGGGTATCGAAAGCCTTCTCGGTCTTGAATTGCTGTCACAGCTCAATATTGACCTTGACGTGCTTAAAAAACGCGGTCAAAACCAGCTGCTGGATCCCAAGCAAAAGGTGAAACTGGAAGAAGCTGAAGCTCGGCTTGAAGCCTTTCGGGAAGCTCAAAAGATATTACAGAATAACCTAATTGATATAGATGAACAGATTCTAGATAAAGAAGCAGAAGTCGCCTATTGGCGACAACAACTGAAAGATAATGGAGCTCATCTTTTACATAAAAAAGATGAGATCTCTCGTCAACAAGTTGAAATTACAACAAAGATAGATGGCATCAATAGCGAGTTGATCAAACTTGCTGCTGGGGTCTTACCTTTGAAGCTTGTCTCTTCATTAATAGAACAGACCAAGTCTCAGCTTTATAAAGAAGATGAGATAAAACGCTATCATACCGCTCGCTCTTTACTTATTAACCAAGAGAATAAAATATTTGGATTATTAAATGAACGAGGAACGGATCATAGTATCATCCAGTCTCTGCAAACCGAGTTATCTAAAGAGAGAGAGGCTTCTGATCAGCTCTACTCTGAACCCTGCTATTTAAACAGTAGCCCTGCAATTTTCGATGGTCTTGCTGAAAGGATAGCTGCCGAAGAGCAGGAAGCGTCATATCTGATTCAGAAAAAAGAACAATTGTACGAAGAGCTGCAATTCGTAGAACAGCAACTAGCTGCCATTCCTGAATTTGCATCTGTAGAACATATCATTACACGCTCAGTGAGCGCAGATAGTGAACTTGACAAGGCTAAAAAAGAAAAAGATGATTTACTTGTAGCTGCACAAAAATTGGTAACTGATATCGAACAGGCAGAAATACAGGTTACCTCAATTCGGGTACAAGGTAATGCTATCGATTTTGAGCAGCAGCGGCAGCAGCAACTCTTTGCTCATATGGGAAGACTACAAGATATTGTGGATTCCTTTAAAGCAGATCTCATCAAAGATAATATCGATAAGCTACAAACCAAGATCATCTCCAAGTTTAATCAGGTCAAACGTAAAGACAGTCTAATCACCAAGATTGAAATCGATGCTGATGCATTTGTGTTAACTCTATATGCACAAGATAATAAACCTATCTCCCCTGCTCGGCTCTCCGCTGGTGAAAGACAACTGCTGGCCATAGCCGTCTTATGGGGGCTCGCCGACGAGTCAGGTAAAGAGTTACCAACGATTATTGATACCCCCATGGGACGCCTTGATGGACAACATAGAAGCCATTTAATCAAGCACTATTTCCCACAGGCTGCACCTCAAGTGATTCTTTTATCGACCGATGAAGAGATCCAAGGCAAATACTATAAGGAACTCAAGCCTTATATAGCCAAGGAGTATCATATTTGTTTCGAGGAACAAAATTTTACCTCTACGATAAATCCTGGATATTTCCCGGAGAGAAAACATGATTGATAATATTCGTTTGTCAGAAAAAGCGAAACAGCAGCTAATTGTTATCAAGCGCAAGACAGGTATAGAGAACTGGAATGTGCTTTGTCGTTGGGCGTTATGTTTATCATTAGCAGAAGAATCTATCCCTCCTTTTGAAGATATTCAAACCGATAGCTCGGTTGAAATGTCATGGAAGATTTTCACAGGAGAGCAGAGTGAAATTTTACAATCTATCTTGTTACAGCGTTATCATAGCTATAACTCTATAATCCGTATACCATTTGGTGTTTTCTTCAAATTACATATTCATAGAGGCATATCATATCTTTCATCTAAAGCTATATCTATAGATAGTATAGTTAATAACAGAGCCGCATAAGCGGCTCTTTAATTATTACGATATTATTCAGATTCATCATTATCAAATGAATTTATATTTTCAATTTCAGTGGATGTCTCGTTACAATCACTAGGTGTAATCACTAGCTGTTCATAATCAAACCAATATAATAGTGATGCATTGAGCTTATGAGCCACATTTATTATAGCCAGGTTTTCAATATTGCTCTTTGATTTACCAAGCATAGCAATGTCTTTATCCAGTCGCTTAATTTCTTCATTTTTTAGATATGAAAAATATGCTTTTCTAGCATCAGAAACAAGTTTTAAAAGCGTAACTTTAGTTATACTGAATTTTTCAAAAACCTCAAACAATGGGGAAGCATTCAATATTTCCAGAATGAAATATCTAAAAAATACAAAATGCTTTGTGTCCATTTTTGATATTAAATTAATAGGATTTTCTATATTGGTTGAAAAAATGTCCAGACGATCTTTCCCTTTTTTATTTTTTTCCAACAATCCCGTATTAAAAACCTGAACAAATAATTTTTCGAATTCTAGATCTTCTTGTTTTACCGAAGCAAATTGGCGTAACGTCATATAAGTTAACATCAAGCCAAGGTAAAATGCATTTGTATTGGTTTTATTATATACCTCTACACTTGCTTTAGAATTAGTAGGAATTTCATTACCTCTTGTTGCATAGTACATCTTGTTTCTTGTTTCATTGAAACTCGTCTCCCTGTGAGAGACTGATTGCCAAGCTTTTATTACATCAGGTTTTTCTAGTGAAAGTTCTGATGCACCCGTAGTATCACTCTCAAACTCAGACCAGTGTTGATATGTATCTCGTAGCGTCCAATACACACCAACACCACTATAGATTGCTTCTTTTGCTAAAGCTCCGACAGTATCGTCATCCAACCAATCATGCTTTAGCTTATTTAATGCATCAATATGAACTTTATATGGATGAATATTGGCAGTTATATATGAAAGTTGTTTTCCAACTTTCTCCCAGAAAAGGTCTTTTAATCTTGGTAGAACTGAAGATGAAAAACTATCATTTTTTATATCATCCCTATTATATTCTCCTTTTTCATCTGAAATCATATATGGGATGTTATTTTCTATATCAAGCTTCTTTCTAAAAAATGCATTTTTTTCCGTCCAATTAGCCTTACCGCCAAAGGATATATTCATATTATCAAGGTACTTAGATGGGCCAAAAGTCATCCGTAATACAGCCAATGAGAGCATATTCAAGTTAATCAATGCACTCCATTTCCCTGGACGAGTATAACTACTGCCTTCACCAGGGTAATCATATTCAATAGCATAGATAGGAAGGCTATTATCTCCACCTTTTGATCTATTCAAAACTTCCCTAGTGAATATGTCAACCAGAGAGCTATCTGATAAAAGTTTAATCCTAGACTCACTAGGCTGCCTTGCATTTTTATTAACATCAACAAACAATTTTCTAGCAATCTTGAA
Source organism: Aeromonas sp. 603079 (assembly GCF_049172135.1). Lineage (NCBI taxonomy): Bacteria > Pseudomonadati > Pseudomonadota > Gammaproteobacteria > Aeromonadales > Aeromonadaceae > Aeromonas > Aeromonas sp. 603079. Next base: position 83,048 of record NZ_JAAKPX010000021.1, read on the forward strand.
CGGTTTTGTTTCAGTTTCAGGGAATCTTAAAATTGTTACAGGAAACTCCATTTCTTTTAGTTTTTCAATTGAGCTATCTCTATCACCTAAAGTTTCAAATAACCGCTCAATTCGTTGTTTATAATAGAATTGGAATTTAGCCCCCCCATGCTGTGCCTTTTCCCATCCTTTAGATGTAATCGTTCTATATAAAGCAATTAATGCCATAGCCCTATGTTGCCCATCTATAACTACCAATTTTGTTAAATCGGAATTCCATTTATAACGACCTATGTTTAGAGGAAGATTTTTTTGAGTATTTGGATTTACGAGAGCCTCTCGGGACATATAATCGCCATAGATTTCTCCACTCCATGACGCAAAGTCACTATCGGTAAATTTTATACCATGAGGGAATTCTCCATCTAATCGTCCATCCTTGTATGGTAACAATACTGCTACAATCGGAGGAAAATATGATGGACCATTTTTAGACTCTTGCAATAAGTAAGGAATTAGTTTTGTTGCAACACGATGATCATCTAAATCACGTTGAAGAATTTCATTAAAATCTAATTGAGTTGCATCCACTATTTCCCTGATTGGAAGTAAATGCTTAGTCAGTTTTGACGACTCATCATCTGCATTTACCTTTAGTGTAGCTGTTGTCATTATATATTCAACAGTACCAGCAATACTATTAAACGTACCAAGTCGACCGGTTGCAACACAATCAAACTCACTCTTTTTTACACTATCATAATTAAATAGATCGCTCATGTTATCGCTCTCCTAATTTTGGTGCGTGACAACCGTTCAAAACCCACTCGACAAAATAACATAATAAACGCAAGCCAGGATCCTCTGACTCTGACTCTGACTCTGACTCTGACTCTGACTCTGACTCTGACTCTGACTCAATAAAAATAACCCAGACCATTAGGTTTGCTGGTCGAAACTTCCTATGAATAGCTCGTTTAGCAAACGAATCCAATTCGTGAGTTTCAATATCATTGGCCCCCCCTTTGGTAAGCATGAATACTTCATCTAACTCTCTTTTATGTTCATCTAGACGCCTATATAAATTTCCAGTTGAACCTATATATAAAGGTGATGCTATATATGGTACTGTAGCCTTAAACATTTCGACTATTATTTTTTTTGCATCTTCATGTTTAAAAAAGCCTAATTCATCAAGCTTCCTAATCTTATTTGTTAGATTTGAACGCCATTCTTTGTGGCTGTTTTCGTCAATTTGATGTTCCCACCGGTGATAAAATGATGCCTCTATCTTCACGTCAAGAATAGGTGGATGATGAGCAGTCATATAGCCACTCATTATATTAATTAATGACTGAAAGTTATCATCATGAGATATATCCATCTCACCAATACTTGGTTTGGCATACCATGCGTAAATTCCTGGTTTATTTTTGGCCTTGTGCAGCTCAGTATACTCTAATACTTGGGTACTTATCTTCATTTAATAAGCTCATTTAAAACATTTAATACTTCACCAAATTTATCCATTTCAATATCAGATATTTTTGCACTACTAATAACATCATATTGACTTGAATATTCAACAACCATATCCAGTTGTCTTTTTAATCTTTGTAACTCACTATATGTCGATTTATCTATACTCTGTAACAATGAAATATTATTTTTAGATGAAATAACTAGCTCTCCTAACGACAGGCTGACACCACTATGTATAGGGTGACCAATGACCTTATCTAAAATTAAATTTATGTCAGCATTCAAGAAATCAATAATCCTAAACAAATCTTCTTTTTTAGAGTTTCGCAAGGAGATTTCTACCTCACGTGTTTTCTCTTCTTGTTGTTTTTGCAACGCCTCTGTAGATAACCGCATTTCCTTTCTGGTCTCATTCAATTCATTAAGCTGCACCCATATAGCCATTACAACACCAATTACACCGACAAATGAAAGCAATGGTCCAGATATATCAGAAATAATACCACTAAACTTCTCAATCTCATCAACTGAGGACGGGTAACCGAACGACATAAAATAAAATATAACTGGAAGCATTATAGACATTAGAGCAAAAACAATCAGGCATAACAGCCTACTTAAAAACTCACGCATTATAACTCCCAAAACGCTCTATCCCGCATCATAGATACCTTTTTATCTCCATCAATATAGAGACTAAAGTGCTTATCCAGCTTACGGATGGTTTCCATTAATTGTTCTTGCTCGGTCTTATCATCTTTATTAAAGATGGCCTTGATATCGGCATTCTTGATTTCGGCGACGCGATGCACCACCCAGGTCAAAATATAAGAGCCGTAGTTGTTTTCCCCGGTTTTAAAGTGACTTAAGTCCTGGGTTGAGAGGATCACCCCAACCCCGTACTCGCGTCCCTCTTTCAGGATCTTGCGCAGGCTGGGGAAGTCCTGCGACATGAAGTTGTCGGCCTCATCGACCAGGATCATCTTGGTGATCTGGCGATAATCGCCGTTGACTTGCGGTTTGCCGCGCTTTTGCATCTGCGAATAGAAGAGATCCAGCGTCAGAGCTACCACCAGGTTCTGGATCTGGGGTGAGTAGCCCGCCAGCTCGATCACAGTCACACCATCGAGCAGCTCATAGAGGGAGCTCACCTTATCCGGCATGGTTTCGAAGATCTCGTAAGTGACCAGTGAGTCGAGCGCGGCATAGAGGGAGTCCTCCTCCACCTTCTCCTGCTCAAGATAGAGATCCCACACTTGGGCCAAGGTAGGCGCAGGCCTTGACCAGGTGCTGGCGTCAGACTTGCTGATCCCCGCCAGCTCATAGGCATCGAGGATCAACTTGCGCAGTCGCAGCTGCTGCTTGGGCCCGAGGCCAAAAGCTTTGGCCAGGGTCTCGGCAAACCCGGTCGCGGTATGCACCGGCAACATCGGCATATCGCCATAGAGCGAGAGCGGATTGTACGGCAGGCGATACAACCGCAGCCGCTTGCTCTGGTTGGCCTCGCTAAAAGCATCATCCACATAGTCAGATTTGTAATCGAAGATCAGCAGACCGATCCGTGCGCCTTCGACGTTGTTGTCTTGCTGGCGCATCAGCTGGGTGATCAGCGATTTGGTAAACTGGGTTTTGCCGGTGCCCATGGTGCCGATGATGCCGGTATTGGTATTCATAAAGCGGGCGGTATTGGTCGGCTCCCAATAGAGCGGCGTTTGCCGCAGCGCCTCGTGGCCAAACAGGATACGCATGGGTTTTGTCGGCTCGCCGGTCAGTCCCGTTTCCACCGGTACTGGGGTAACCGGGTCGGTGTTTTGGGTATCAGTGGCTGCTTCCACTGGCGCCATATCCACCGCCTGATTGCCCCCTTCTGTTGGCTGCGGTTGAGAGCCGGATTCAGGCTTAGCCGCCTCTTCTCTGGGCCCCAGCAGATATTGTTGGTCTACATGGCACAGGGTCACCAACTCATCAAGCGCAGGAGCGCTACAGGCCTGAATAAGGCTACCCAGCAAGGCGTAGGGCAGTTCAACCTGCAATACCCCCCGCTCGGTCATCTGGTAGTGAGGCACAAAGAAGCTGTCGTTTTCGATATGGGCGACCACAAAGCCTTCGGGATAGTCGGGCACGCTGGACAGGGTATATTCCCCTTTGAGCCACCACTCCCGCTCGGTCAACAGCGGTGCAAGCTGCGCCGGCTGCATCACTTCATAGAGGCAAAGCTTGTCGACCTGCATCAGCACCTGGCGAATAAAGAGACCACGGTAGAGCCGCGCAGCCAGGGTATTGGGGCCAAGTACTTCTTCCATCAGGTAACGTTTAAGCTCCAGAGCCTGTTGCCCGGCATAGGCAAAGTCAGGTCTGGCACCGGTCTTGACCTCCAGAGGCAGCAGATAGAGTTGCTTGCCCTTGAAGCCGACAAAGAGCACGTCATCGGAAATGGCCCCTTTGCGATACCCATGCACCTGACGGGAGAACTCGCTGTCGCTCATCTTGAGGCCAACATTGCCGGAGACGCGGATCATCTCGGCCACAGAGAGGGGGACCCAGCAGATATCGGATTGCCGCAACAAGGCCGAGACAAACTTGTAGGCACCGATGATGCCGTTCTTCTCTTTGCGCTCCTTGTCGTTGGCCGTGAGCAGCTTGAGCAGCCACTCGCCGTTGAAGGCATTAAATTCGGAGAGCAACGTCTCACCTTGTCCGTGACCCTCTTTTTGCAGCAAGCGTTTAAAGAGGTCTACCTGCTTGGTTACCGTGATGGCGTCATAACCGGCCGCACTGGTGTATTGATCCGAGTAGTGGATCAGCACCACATCCTGCTGACTGGTGAAGAAATCGAGGGTTACCTTGGGATCGATGATGGTGGTCCACAGTGCGCTGTCATAAGAGCGGGTCAGCAGTGCCTTGAAATCGGCACTGACCGCCAGCCCCAGGCTGGTTGCTAGATACTGGGCATTGCTCTGGCTGGCCGGTTGCCACAGGTTGCCCAGCAGGCGGGCCACCCGCAGCGACTGTATCCCTTGATAGGGCACGCCACGCAGACCAAAGGCGGTGAAATAGGCCGCCCCTTTCGTTTCGGCCGCTTCCCCGGCGATCAAGCCATCACACAGCACACCACTCAGAGCTTCATCGGTATTGATGGGATGGCACTCTACCGGCTCCTGGTTGCGGAAGAACGCCAGATGGGCATAGGCAAACTGCTCACGCTCGTTGGGCAGGGTGAACTTGCTGTAGGTCAGACGGCTGCGGATAAGGTCGATCAGCATATCGGCCTCAGCACGCAGCGCAGTGGTGTTCAAGCCAAGCCAAGCTTTCAGCTCGTCATAAGCGGCCGTTTCGGCAAAGCGGTCGAAGTCATTGAATTGCAACCGCTCATCGTAGAAGTTCACATGAATGGCGATCGCCTGCTCTTTGTGCAGCTTGAAGTGCTCGATCAAACCGAGGAAGAGCTCTGCCGCACTCGCCTGATTGATGGCATTGACGATCAGGGTGCTCTTGGCCCCGGCACTGAACAGCCGGGAATAGGCCTGGGTAAACTCGGCCAATTTGTCGCGCACCAAACGCTTGATGTAGCTGTAGCTCTCCTGCTTTTGTGGCACTACATCGAGCCAGAAGCTGTTCTCCCGCACCGGCAGCAAATGGGCGTAACCAGAGTCATTGTCATAGACGAAAGGCAGCAAGCCAGATGCCACCAGGCGCTCGCGGGTCACCTCTGGCAATTCGGCAAAAGAGCTGACGCCATCTTCATCGCGATCGGCTTTTATCTCGGCCACCAGTTGCAGGTGATAGGCAAGTACCAAGGGGTGCAGCGGGCTAAGGCGGTGCCACTCATCCTGGCGGCACAGACCGATGCGCATCAACTGTTTGTGCTCGAGCGCCAACACCGCATTGGTCGGTATCTCGCTTAATGCCGCTTCGTAGGCATCCAGCACCCGCTGCACCAGGGCGCAATAGCTGTCACCCCAGGCCACCAGGCTCGGCAAGGTTTTATGGTGTTGCAGATAGTCAAACAGGGCGGCATAAGCGCCATGCAAATCAGGGAACCTTGCACTAATCGCCGCAAGTGGCATTGGATCGGCAGTCAGACCGATATACAAGGCCCGTTCATCAACAATCCTAGCTTCGAGGTTCAGCAGCTGCTGGCGGATCCCGGCCACACCACTTTCGCTGTTATCGAAAATGATCTTGCCTTTGGCCCGCAGATACTCGGCATTACGGTCATCTCTGAGCAGCTTGGCGAAACGGTCCCGGTCAAACAGCAGCGGAACGCAAATACTCTCATCGGCGGCCGGGCCTTCAATATTGATGGGCAAGCGACGCTCGCCATTGACCAGCTCAAACTGGATTTGTTCGCTCTGCTCGGCCAGCGCATCAAAGTTCACCCAGCCACAGGCGCTGCAGTCCACTTCGCCCTCATCGTCAACCAGATGCATGATGGCGTCTTGCTCTGGGTTGACCTTGAACTTGTTCTCTTCCAGCAGCAGGGTCAGCCACTTCTTGCCCGCATCAACTCGGAAGCAGTGCAGCAACTCATCGAAATAGAAATCCCCCTGCTCTACCACTAGACAGCGGAACTTGTACTCTTCGGAGCGGTTATCGCGTTTAAGCTCAAGGCTAAAAAAGGTGGGTTCTCCTGTGACGGGCAAGGTCACCGTCGCCCAGCAACGTTTACCACCGACACGGCTGACAGAATAAGTGACCGCATTTTTGAGCGGCCCATTGTGCATCAGTTTGAACTGGCTCTCGTCCAGATCATTACCGATGAAGGTCAAAGAGAGGTTGAGGGTTTTCTCTCCCGGCGGGAGCTGGATCAGCAGACTCAGGTCACGTTGTCCCGCCTTGCTCTGGCTTTTGGCTCTTTGTTGCAGTGAACCACTGTCAACGGCCACCTCTTCCAATAGCAACTTTTGCGCTTTGTTGGCGTCAATCTCTTTTAGGTAGGCCTCGAATTCCAGATCACGCCAGCTCTCATCCTGAAAATGCTGGCGGATAAACTTGGCGCTGAACTCTTTCAGGACACTCTCGAGCTGATCGAGATCATAATGCTCAACCGCATCTTCAATCTCGCGTCGCAGCTTACGGTTTGCTTGGAGCCGCTTGCTGATCTGGGCCTTCTTGCCACTCCAGCTCAAAATGACCGGGTCATTGAATAGCTGAAGCTCATCAAACTCCAGAACACCATCTTGATCAAGTGCACTAAACAGAGGAGCAAAACCAAATACAGTCGCCCCCTCTTCGGTGATGAGGGCCAGTTGCTCTTCAAGCAGGCAGGCTGACAGCTCCTTGTTACTGCTGCCAACATCAATCAGCGCGCCAAGCTGCTGCGAGAGACTATCCGGATGCCAGACAGCACCGGGCGCCCCCAAATCAAGCGCACTGTTGATCAGAGTATCCAGCATGCTGTTGTGGATAATGAGCAGGGCAGCTTTTTCAAATTCTGCACTGCGCCCTGCGACCAGATCACGCAAACGGGAAATGTAGTTTTCGGTAAATCCCGGAGCCTCACCATGCAACACAGGTAAAACCCGCACGCCATTGCACTCTACGTATGGCAGGTCAATGCCATCGGCCGTAGCAAGAGTATTTGTGGCAGCAAAGGTCACCAGTGACTGATAGAGCACCAGACCGTTTTCTGCACTGGGGGATTTGAACTGGTAACGAGAGCCGGGTTCAATGTCGGCACTGACCCACTCGATGAAACGTTCGGCCAGAAAATGCTCAAAGGGTCTTGCGGACATATACGGCGTCTCCACTGTCACTCATTCGTTCTACATTGCCCATGCGCTCATAGAAGCTGACCAGTTGCTGCAATGACTGGTTATCAAGATAAAAACCGCGCTGCTCGAAGCCTTTGCGCAGATCGTGCAGGCGCAGCTTGTCGGCCTTGCCGATGGTGAGATTGGTCAACAGCAACAGCTGATCCTGATTCAGCACCAGAGTGCGGCCAGCGGCCCCCCGTGCCTGAATAAAATCACTGAGCAGCTTCTCCTCCAGCTCTTTGACATATTTCTTGTTCACGCCGCCACGGGAGGTATTGGCATCACGGAATTGCTCCAGAGCCAACTCTTTGAGCTGCTCAAAGGCTTCTGCCACGCTGTTTGTGAGAGGGCGCTCAGGCCGTAACCCACGCTTCTCTCTAAAGGCCTGCAGATAGTTGTTCAAATCTTCCAGCAACTGAGTCTGGTCAGCATATTGCGTGGCATCGTGATAAACCTGCCAAAGCGGTCTTTTCTTGGCATCCCCTGGCAACTGGAGCACGTCAAGGGCGGAAAGCAGCGGGAAAACCCGCTCGCTGGCAGCAGCCAGCAGCTTGTAGCCAGAACGTTTTACCGAAGTACGTTCAGAGCTGGCCTTTTCCGAATCGAGAATAAAGTAGAGAGGCTTGCTTTGGGGCTCATGTTGCCAATCGGTCACATTCAGTGCCAGCTGAGCACAGTAAGCAAAGGCATACAGCTTGAGCGTGCCAGGCAAGGCTTGCAGCAGATACTGGGGATGCGCAGCCAAAAAGCGAATATCTTCACGAAATACGGCATTCAAAAAAGGTAGATAAGGTTGCTCATCCTCATTTTTTACCAAGCTGCCGCTTTGCAGCCTGCCTTGCAAAACGGACAACAGTTCTTGCTCGACAAAGTTGAGCTTGTCATCGAGCGCATCTTCCAGGAAGAAATCCCCCAACAGACCTGCAAACAATTTGCACAACCGCGTATCTGGTGCGCTGAGATCGGCTTGCCCACTCTTCTTCCCTTTGGCCTTGAACAACAGGAACAGCGGTGAAATATGAAAGAGTGCATCATTTGAAAAATAGGCTCGCTCAAGCACCTGCCAAAAATCAGGATCGTCGAGCTTGCCTGCAAACCGGGCTTTGCACTCCTCCTTAAACTGCTCGAATTCATAGGCCGTCACCTGCTTGCGCAAGGAAAGCCCGAGCACGACACCTGTCACGGTATCCCAGTCAAACTCATTGCCTTTGTTGCGAATGGGCCAGTAGTTGGTGAGCTTGTTTTTATCAACCGGAGCTAATCCGACAGGAATTGGATACAGAGACATGGCTATCTGGTTCCTTCTACAGTGATCATGCCGTCATCCAAACCAAGACGGTAATGCTGATCACCTTCGTAATAGTGAAGAACAGGGCTCTTTTTAGCGACAGCGCGGATTTGCTCAACCATCTCATCAAGCAACACGATGGCATTCTTGTCGTACTTGTTTGGTCGATAGCCATTGTTGAGCTTGCAGATCAGCTCAAACAGATTGAGGTTGATTGCCATTGGTGCCAAGGGCTGATCATCAACCTTCAGATAGGCGCTGAAATGATCGTGTTTCTCGACATGCTGACGCTGAATTGCGCTGTAATCAGCTTTCAGCTCGACAGGTGCCGCGACATGACACTGGCCAAATTGACCAAGAGAAAGCTCTCGCTTTGACAACTCAGGGGCATTGCGGTTGGCATACACAAAAATGGCCGGGATCAGCGCTTTCACATAGAAATTGCGCAAGGCCAGCTGGCTTCCACCCTCCCCAAGATACTGACTATGCTGCAGCCAGACAGTGGCATAGTGTTCAAGTACCTGCTCTTCAAAATCGACTTTGAATTGGTGATGGTAGTTATTGCCAAGGTCACAGTCCTTAAGCAGATAAAAAAGGCGCAGAAGGGATGCGGCTTGACCCGCTTTATCACGAGGCTCGTTGAATATGAGCCCCAGTTTTGCCAGCTCGTTCATAAAGGCATCCAGCGCCTCATCCGGTAGATTCAGCTCATAACGCAGCACAAACTGGTCTACCGCTTGGGTATGAATCAAGGCAGGATCAAAGTCAGCAAGACGCAGGCTTAGCTCGCTGTCTTTAGCCAGAAACAGGTTGTCAAAGAGGTAATGCTCCCCGGCCAGAAGCTGATGGAGCAGATCCAGCAAGGCGCGAGTCGTAATGAATTGATCCTTGATCAAACGGGTTTTGAACAGCGTGGTAATGATAATCTCTTGCACGTGCTCATTGGCCAACAGCCTGAAATTGGCGATGAGGCGCATGTCGCGTTGGCGTTGCTCATCTGCAAGGGCAATAGCATGAAACAGATTGTCATCGGTTGGCTGAGTTAACCGCTTGAGCAGTTGACGCATAAAGCTTGAATAGCTGCCAGCGTCATCATTAAAACGAAATTTTGGATAGGACTCGAAATCCAGAAAGTGATATGCCCCTTGCGTTCTCTCGCCACTATCCAAAAAACGCTCGATCACGCCACGCAACTCACTGTGCCGCTCAGCCCCTTCTTTGGCAAAGTTGGCCAGCATACCGATATTGATACCAACCACCAGGGGTTGAGCCCCGTCTCCTGCACGATCAAAGAGTTCGTTTAGCGCATCGATTGCTGATTGATGAGGCGAAAAGCTATGGGTTGCATCCAGATGGAAGGTATATCTGTTTTTATATTGGTCATAGCTACGTGACAATATTTCAGATTTGCCATCACCACTACTGCCGCATAAAAACACACATTCACCAGGCAGCAATGCACGGAGACACTTCTCAAAGTCATGCTCGATTTCGGGTGTAACGTAGAGATAATCCTTGAGGTCATCAAACAGATCTCTCTGACGTTGTGTTGTCGTCTTGACCGAGAAGGAAGAAGATTTAGCCAAAACCCCGAGGGCCTTGCGAAGGGAGATTGTGCTCACGGTATAACCCTATCATTTCATATCTGACAGATACTAACTGATTGAATCATTGGGAGACTACAAGAAAGGATGAGTCTTTGTATGAATCCTTGACGTTCGTCAAATCTGAACTCACATTTGTTTTTATCTTATACAGGCACATAGTCCACTTATTCAGCTATTAGTCTAAATTTCCCTCAGCACAAATAGCATTACTCTTGAGATTTTCTTGCCGTTTTTTCCCAAATCAACCTGTATGTCATTACCTCCTCTCTACCCCAGATGAACGCTACACTTGGTGCTTTCTAGCAGGCTGTAGTGGTCAACTAAATCCGGACACTTGGTTAGTGTCCCGTCCTGAATATGGTTTACACCTTTCCCCCCCAATAAATGGAGAACCCGATGGGACAAGGTGTGAAACGGACACAGCGCGATTACTCACTGACTTTTAAACTGGCACTGGTCGAGCAGATTGAA
>NZ_JAAKPX010000022.1:0-91775 GCF_049172135.1 Aeromonas sp. 603079
AGAAGGATTCGAACCTTCGAAGGCAGAGCCGTCAGATTTACAGTCTGATCCCTTTGGCCGCTCGGGAACCCCTCCACAAGTGCGAGGCGCATACTAACAGATCTTCCGGTTTTGTGAACCCCCAAGCAGGATTTTTCCATTAAAAGAATTGGATTTGTGGCCGATAACCAGTGAAATCGCCATTTTCGAGAGTTATCTCATGCTGCCCAGTTCAATCCGTAATCACCTGCTCGTCGATGAGGGCCAGTTGGGGCAGCGCCTCAACCGTGACCTGCAACATGGCGATCGGGCGGATTTCCGGTTGCATCTGGCCCTGCTGACCGACGCGGTGGAGGAGCAGCCCTGGTTTGATGCCAAACCGGCGGCCACTTCCCAGAGCCGTGACTGGCGTATGCACTTTGACCTGAGACCGGCAGAGGTGCTGGTGGCTGAAGGGGCTGGGAGTGACTGCAGTGCCATCAATGAGCGGTTGCAACAGGGGGGAAGCATGGTGGATGTGCGGCTCTGGCTGGCGCTGCAAACGCCGCCGCTGGCGGTCAAGCAATCCTTGCTGGATGAGGCTGTCTACGACAACCTGTCACCGCTGGCGCGGGAGCGGTTGCAAGGAAAGCTGGCCGATGTGCCGAGGCAGGAGGATCCGCTGGTATTGCTGCCGATCCTCGATCGTTTGCAAGAGGGGGTGGATACCCGGTTGCACTGGCTTAGTTGATGGCGCCTGTTCACTGGTGTAACGCGATGCTTGTCGGAAAATCACAGGCAACAAAAAGGCGGGTAACCCCGCCTTTATGCTCTTTGGAATTTTTAGCCTTGCGGCATGCTATCAAGCGTCAGCTTCATCCGGTTGCGGCTGCTCTTTGAGCGCTGCATTGGCACGACGGGCAATCGGCTTTTCGGTGTGACGGTTGAGTTGGCGCTCCAGTTTTTGCCCCAGTTCGTTGATGGCGGCGTAGAGATCCTCATGCTCTGCTTGGGCAAACAGTTTGCCGTTGGGGATGCCAGCACTGGCTTCGACAGTGAACATCAGACGCTCTTTGGAAACAATCACATGGGGTGTGATGAGAGGCACCTGAAGACGTTCGAGCTTTTCAAAACGGGATTCGATGCGCTCGCGGATAGCCGGGGTGATGTCGATGATTTTGCTGGTAATTTCGATTTTCATATTGGCCCCCTTCGGGTCGTCTTGCTTGTGTCTTCACCTTCAGATTACTCATTGGCAAAGATTGAAATGTGATCCGTGTCACATAACCTTCCCTTGGCTATTCAGCAACTTATAAATTGTGATCTTTTCCGGTTTCGTGCCAAAAACAGCTTGAGCTCCATGAAACTGGCAGGCAGTATGACAGGAATAGGATCGTTTCTGTCCCTTCTTGGCAGCACTTCGTGTCGACCTCATGTCCGGTTTCCACTGCTTGATATCGCATGTTTGTACTCTTCCCTCGCAACCTCTGATCTGATGAGCGGATGCAGGGGGCGTTGCTATGCCTGATTGGACATCAAACGTGGTTGGTTGTTGTGTTGGAGTGGTAAATGAAGCAGCAGGCCACGCAAGTCATGTGGTTTTTCGATCGGCAACATGATCAGTGGAGTCTCTCTGATCAGGGGGCCTACCAGCAGTGGCAAGGGGAGGGCAATCATCCTTGGGCCGCTCGCCTGTTACCGGAAGATGAGGCAGGCTTTGCCGACTTTCTCGTCCGGCTTCATGAATCACATCTGCCTGAACAGTTTATTGGTCATCTGAAAGATGATCAGGGGCAGCTCAACCATGTGCTCTGGAGCGGTCAGTTTGTGCCTACCCAGCAGATCTGCTGTGGCTGGCTGGCCCCTCTTGATACCGCCAACAGTGCGGTCTCCTCTCTCAACCTCTCTTTGCCGTTGCTGCAAACCACCCTGCTCACCCAGTTGGCGCAGGCGCTCTCTGCCCGCACCGGGCTCGATTTCTTCAATACCCTGGTCAGCCAGCTGGCTCATATTCTCAAGGTGGATGCGGTCTGGGTGGGGGAGTTGTGCGGTGCCGACCGGGTCAAAGTGCTGGCTGCCGATGGGTTGTCGCTTAAAGACTACCCGCTGGCGGGCTCCCCCTGTCAGGAGCTCTACAAGCAAGGGGCCATCTGTTTCGAGGTGATCGACGAGTCGCAGGAGTATCAACCCTGGCTGGCGGCCGGGCAGACTTATTATGGTCAGCCGCTGTTTGATGCCAGAGGCCAACTTCTGGGCCATCTGGCGCTGCTCTATTCGGCCCCGGCAGATACCAGCAATCTCACCTCGGTGCTCAATACCTTCTCGGTACGGATGGTGGCCGAGCTGGAGCGCCTGCAATCCGATGCCCAGATGCGCCTCTCTGCCGTCGCATTCGAGACCCACGAAGGGATCATCATCACGGATCCGGGGTTCAAGATCCTGCGGGTCAACAACGCCTTCAGCCAGATCACCGGCTTTGACAGCCAGTCGGTGCTGGGCCTGCATCTGGAAGAGGATCTCTGGCCAAATCTGGGAGGGCTCGGTTACGAGCTCAACACCCTCAGCCGCTGGCAGGGGGAGACCCAGCGTCGCCATGTCGATGGTCACACCTATCCCCAGTGGGAGATAGTGACGCCGGTGCAGGATGAGAAGGGGGTGATCAGCCACTTTGTCATCTGCTTCGAGGATATCTCCGAGCGCAAGGCGGCCGAGCGGCGCATCCAGGATCTCGCCTATTACGACGAGCTGACCGGATTGCCCAATCGCCGTCAGCTCCACGAGACCCTGGTGCAGACCTTCAACGAGGCGACCCGCGACGGTCTGATTGGCGCGCTGCTCTTTATCGATCTCGACCACTTCAAGACCATCAACGACTCCCTCGGCCACGCCACCGGTGACTGGCTGCTCAAGGAGGTCGCCGCCCGTCTCAAACGGTTGGTGCGGCAAGGAGATTGCCTGGCCCGCCTCGGCGGTGACGAGTTTGTGTTGCTGTTGCCATCGCTCTCGGCCAGCCCGCCCCAGGCGGAGATGCAGGCCGATATCATTGCCGAGCGGCTCATCACCGAGATTGCCGCTCCTTATACCTATGTGGGGCAAGTGCTGCACATCGGCGCCAGCGTTGGCATTACCCTGTTTCCGGATCGGGAGCAGGGGGTCGATGACCTGCTCAAGCAGGCGGATACCGCCATGTATCAGGCCAAGTCCGCTGGCCGCAAGACCCGTCGCTTCTTCGATGCCTCGATGCAGCAGCAGGCGGATCGCCGTTTGCTCATTCACAACGAATTGCGCAACGCCCTCAGCCAGCAAGAGCTGACCCTCTACTATCAGCCCCAGCATATGGTCGATGGCGGCGATATCATTGGTGTCGAGGCGCTGATCCGCTGGCAGCCAGCCGGTCGCTCGCTGGTCTCGCCGGCCGAATTTATCCCCATCGCCGAGGAGACGGACCTGATTGTCGATATCGGCAACTGGGTGCTGCACGAGGCGTGCGCCCAGTATGTGCTGTGGGAGGAAAACGGCATCCACATTCCGCAGATCTCGGTCAACGTTAGTGCCAAGCAGTTCCATGCCACCGATTTTGTCGAGCGGATCCACGATGTGTTGGCGGAAACCGGCATGGATCCGGCCTGCCTCAATCTGGAGATCACCGAGTCCGTGGTGCTGGGTCATGCCGAGGACACCATCAGCAAGATGACCGAGCTCAAGGAGCTCGGCATCAGCTTTGCCATCGACGATTTTGGCGCCGGTTACTCCTCCCTGAGCTACCTCAAGCGGCTGCCTGCCGATGAGCTCAAGATCGACCGCTCCTTCATTCAGGACATCCCGAAAGATGGCGACAACATGGCCATCGTCGAGGCGGTGATCGCCATGGCGCGCCATATGGGGTTCAACGTCACGGCGGAAGGGGTGGAATCCCGCCAGCAACTGGAGTTTCTCAAGGCGCAGGGGTGCAGTTTCTATCAGGGCTATCTCGCCTCCAAGCCGCTGCCGGTGCCCTATCTGGAGAAATATGTACAGCGGCTGACCAGACCGGAGCAACTGCGTGAAATGCAGCTGAGCGAGGCAGAAAAATAGTCCTTGCTCCCCGCTGTAGCGCTGCCCGGCAACGGGTAGAATGAGAGGCAGTAGACCCACCGCCACCGGGCGGTGTATTGCCCTCAATGGAGATGCTCAGTGAAAGCTGTATGGGGAATTGTTTTGTCGGCGCTGTTCGTGCCGACCCTGATGGCGCAGACTGCCGACCAGACGCTCTACCGTCAGGCGTATGACGCCGTACGGGCCAATGATCAGGCCCGTTTCCAGCAAATTCGTGCCCGGTTGACCCATTACCCCCTGCTCCCTTACCTCGATTACTATCAGCTCGCCTTTCGTCCGGGGGCGGCGGATTACAACGATGTGACCCGCTTTATCCGCCAGCATGGAGATACCCCCCAGTCCAACCGGCTGGAGCGCAGCTATCTGACCTATCTGGCCCAGAGCCAGCAGTGGTCGCAGTTCCTGCGCTTCTATCCGGCCAAGCCGAGCTCCACCGATCTGCTCTGCATGCACTATCAGGCGCTCTATTACACCGGCAAGCAGAAAGAGGCGTTGCAGGGGGCGGGCAAGATCTGGATGAGCGGTCAATCCCGTCCCGATGCCTGCTCCCCGCTGTTCCAGCTGTGGCAGGCATCCGGTCAGCGAACCCAGGAGAAGATCTGGCAGCGGATGACGCTGGCGTTCGAGGCGGAAAACCCCAACCTGATCCGCCACCTTGGCGCGACCCTGGGTAGTGGCTTGCAGAGCTATGGCGATCAGATGGTGACCCTGTTCGAGCAGCCTGCCAAGGCGATGAACCCGGCCTATTTCAGCAGCAATCCCTACTCCCGTAAGCTGCTCTCCCTCGGTTTGACCCGCTATGCCAATCAGGAGCCGGAGTCGGTGCTGCGCCAGCTTGCGCTGTTTCGCAGCCGTTTCGGCCTGACCCAGGCCGAGGTGAAACCGGTAGAGCGTGCCATTGCCCGCCGCCTGCTGCTGGATCGCTCCATAGCCCAGCGCAGCTGGGTCGACAGCACGGTGAAAAAGCTGGCGGATCCCGACATTACCGAGCTGCGGGCGCGACTGGCCATCTGGGAGCAGGATTGGCGTGGCCTCTCCGGCTGGGTGAAGATGATGCCGATGGCCCGTCAGAAAGAGGATCGCTGGCGCTACTGGATGGCGCGCTCCCTTGAGGTGCAGGGGCAGCAAAAACCGGCGCGGGATCTCTATCTGGAGACCGCCAACCTGCGCGGTTTCTACGGCTTTATGGCCGCCCAGCGCACCGGCGTGCCCTATCGCATCAAGAACCAGAGCGTCAAGCATGTACCGGACTGGCGCACGGCCAGCCAGCGCTGGCCCTTCCTGTTGCGGGTGCGCGAATTGCTCTCGATGAACGAGATTGCGGCGGCCCGCTCGGAGTGGATCCACAACATGGATCGCAATCCGGTGGCCCAGCGCATCGAGTTTGGTCATATCGCCCTCAATCAGGGGTGGCACGAGCTGGCCATTCTCGCCAGCATTCGCGCCGAAGCGTGGGATGCTCTCGACCTGCGCTTCCCGCTGCCGCTCAAACGCACCTTCTCCCAGATGGCGCAAGAGCGCACCATGAACACCAGTTTGCTCTATGCCATCTCCCGTCAGGAGAGTGCCCTCTATCCGCTGGCCCAGTCGCCGGTGGGGGCGCGCGGTCTGATGCAACTGATGCCTGCTACTGCCAAAGAGACTGCCGGCAAGCTGGGGGTGCCCTATCGCAACGAGCAGCAACTGTTTGATCCGACGATGAATATTCGTCTGGGGAGCGCTTATCTCAAGCGCTTGCTGGATGTCTATGATGGCAACCGGATCCTGGCGGCGGCCGCCTACAACGCCGGGCCGGGACGGGTAAAACGCTGGCGAGAGCAGAGTGACAACAAGCCGATGGACGTGTGGGTCGAGAGTATTCCCTACAAGGAGACCCGCAACTACGTACAAAACGTGTTGTCGTTCGATCTCATTTATCAGCACAAGCTGCAGCAGCCGCTGCGCTTCATGTCAGAGCGGGAGCTCAATCACGCTTATTGAGTCGGGGGCCGCCAGCCGGCCCCTGTTTTCAAATTTCCCTGCTGCCGGGTATCATCGGGTAAGGTTTTGTTACCAAAGGAAACATGCCTGGTGACCTGGCTCCGGGAATTGCATCAGGCCGCAGGGTATACTCGGGCGTCGGCATCGACAGGTTCCCCCACAATAAAGGAATGGATAGTGGCAACGATTAAAGACGTTTCTCAGCTGGCAAATGTGTCTATCTCCACCGTGTCGCGGGTTATCAACAACACGGCACAGGTAGCACCGGAAAAGCGTGAGGCCGTACTGGCGGCCATGAAGGAACTGAATTTTCGACCCAACAGTTTTGCCCAGGCACTGGTCAGCAAGCGTTCCAACTGCATTGGCGTGCTGGTTGGCGACCTCTGCGGCGGCCCCTTCTTTGCCCAGATGATGCGTGGCATCGAAGCCATGGTCGATCAGGCCAACAAGTTCACCATCGTCATGTCTGGCAACCATGATATCGCCCGCGAGCGTCACGCCATTCAGGCGCTGCTGCAGCGCCAGTGCGATGCGCTGATCCTCCACAGCAAGGCGCTTCCGGACGAGGAGCTGAGCGAGCTGGCGGCAGGCTCTACCCCCATCGTGTTTATCAACCGTCAGGTGCCGGGCTTTGAGGATCGCTGCGTCTGGCTCGATAACCAGGCGGGGATCACCACCGCGTGCCAGCACTTGTTGGATGCCGGTCATCGCAACATCGCCTTTATCACCTCCGATGATGAAGAGTTTGTAGATGGTCAGCAGCGGATGGCCGGTTACACCCAGACCCTGGCCAGAGCCGGGATCGCCTTTGATCCTGCACTCGTCAGCCGCGCCTTTGCCGACGAAAATGGCGGCTATGTGGCGATGAGTGAACTGCTGGCCCGTGGTGTCGAGTTCACGGCCGTGCTCGGTTTCAACGACGGCATGGTGGCGGGGGCGATCTCTTGCCTGCTGGAGCGGGGTTACAAGATCCCGCAGCAGGTGTCGGTGGTGGGGTTCGACGATATCCCCTACGCCCGCTACATCTATCCCAAGCTCACCACAGTGCGCTACCCCATCGAGGAGATGGGCAGCCGCGCTGCTGAACTGGCGCTGCGCCTGCTCGATCACAAGCCGGTAGACGGCCTGGCGCTCAAGTTTGAAGCCCAGCTGGTGGAGCGTGAGTCAGTCGCCTGACGTGCGTCAAACAGTGAACAACAGTGTGGCCCCATCGGGGCCACACTGTTTTTTGAGTTATCTGAATAATCCGCCATTTATCCTGCCAGGGCGATCCGCTGCTGGCGGCGCGCCTCAACCCCTTCTGCCACCATATCGAGCAGTTGCCTTGTCTGTTCCCAGCCGATGCAGCTATCGGTGATCGACAGGCCGTAGCGCAGCGGTTTGCTGCCGATATCCTGACGCCCTTCACAGATAGAACTTTCCACCATGATGGCGGCGATGGCATGGCTACCAGCACCCAGCTGGTCGGCAATGTCACGGGCAACCAGCAGCTGGCGGGCATGTTGTTTCTGGCTGTTGCCGTGGCTGCAATCGATCATCAGGCGAGGGGAGAGATGATGCTGGCGCAGCAGCTCGCCAGCCTCTGCCACATGACTGCTCTGATAGTTTGGCTGGCGGCCACCGCGCAGGATCAGGTGGCAGTCGGGGTTGCCATGGCTGCGCACCAGTGCCAGCTGGCCATCACCGGAAGGCTGGGTATAGAGGTGGGCCGCCCGGCTGGCGAGGATCGCCTCGACTGCGATCCGGATATTGCCATCGGTGCCGTTTTTAAAGCCGATGGGGCAGGGAAGGGCCGAGGCCAGCTGGCGGTGGAGCTGGGATTCGGTGGTGCGAGCGCCAATGGCACCCCAGCTGATGAGATCCCCCAGATAGAGCATGCTGGTGAGATCGAGAAATTCGGTGGCACAGGCGAGCCCTTCCTGTCCAAGTGCAAGCAGTAACTCCCGAGCGTGGCATAGTCCCTTTTCAAGTTGATCGCTGCCATCGAGGTCGGGATCGAAGATAAATCCTTTCCAGCCGAGCGTCGTGCGCGGCTTTTCGAAATAGGTGCGCATCACCAGTTGCAGCTGCTCCCCGTATTGGCCCTGCAGTTCAGCGAGCTGGCCACCATAGTCGCGGGCGGCGGCCGGATCGTGAATGGAGCAGGGGCCGATCACCAGCAGCAGGCGGTCGTCCTCTCCCTGCAGAATATGGCGGGCTTGCTGGCGGCTGTGTGCGATTTGGCGAGCGAGCCGTGCCGGACAGGGTCTGGCCTTTAACATCTCGTCAGGGGTGGGCAGGGTGGCAAGGGGTGAAGCATTCAGAAGTGAGGTGAACATGAGCGATCCTGATGAAAATGGAAATCTGCATGCTCTTTGCTGTCCAGTGGGGATCTTCCCCTTATTCTCTTGGTTAACAGAGCGCGGGCATGGGCCCGCGCTCTGTTATATCAGTCTTGGCTACCTTAGAAGCGGGCTGAGCCGCTGACGTAGTAACTGCGACCCGGTTCGACGTTCTGGAAGACGGTGTCTTTCTCTTGCAGGCGCACGTCGGTCAGGTTGTTGATCCCCAGTCGCAGGTCAAAGTTCTCGGTGACCTTGAAGCCGGTGCCGAGATCGAAGGTCTGATAGCTGGGCAGCTTGTGCAGTACGACAACCTTGTTGACGGTCTGCTCGGCAAACTGGGTGCCGGTGTAGGTGGTGCCGACAAAGGCATTGACCCGCTCGGTGGCCTGCCAGGTGATCTTGGCATTGGCCTTGTGCTCAGGCCGCTCGGGCAGAGCCTGGCCCTGATCGCCTTCAGCCTTGAGGTAGGTGTAGTTGGCGCCGAGGTTGATATCGTCGGTCAGATTGAGCTTGCCGGTCAGTTCCAGCCCCTTGGTGGTGGCTTTCTCCAGGTTGTACCAGGTGCGGTCAGTGGAGTTCGGCAGCTGTTTGAAGGTGAGCATGTCGTCGATATCGGAGTAGAAAAGGGTGGCGCTGGTCTCCCAGATCCCTTCTCCTGCGATGACGCCCAGCTCGTAGTTGGTGCTGGTTTCCGGCTTGACCTTGTCGCTGCCATAGATGCGGCAACTGCCGCCGCAGCTCTCGATGCTGTAGCCATTGGAGTACTGGTGCGGTGCCGGCGCCTTGAAGGCCTGGCTGACACCGCCTTTGACGGTCACCACATCGTTCAGCTCGTACACCAGATAGCCGCGCGGGGTGAAGTGACTGCCGTAGATCTCGTGGTGATCGTAACGGCCGCCCAGAGTCAGGGTCAGGCTGTCGGTCAGGCCGATCTCGTCCTGAGCAAACAGTGCCTCTTGGGAGTGACTCTCTTTACCGCCGATATCCTTGTAGCTCACCGCATCCACCAGCTCCCGATCCAGATATTCACCACCCAGGGTCAGGTAGTGGTTGGCCAGCGCCAGGTTGGTGTAGCCCTTGAGGGTGAAGGTGTTCTCCTCCAGTTCGCGATGCTGCGGGGCCGAGTAGCTGGTATTGAAATCATCGATCTGGGAGCTTTCATAGTTGGCCATGACGGTGGTGTCACCCCAGCTCCAGTTCCCCTTGTGAGTCAGGCCAAACAGGTTGCGATCGTTCTGCTGCTGGCGGCTGTGCACCTTGTTGCCGGTCTTGCGGAAGATATCGAGGGGGCGCTCATCCTGGTTGTAGAGATAGTCAAACTCGAAGCGCTGCTGCTCATCCACCAGCCAGCTCAGGGTGGAGGCAAAGTTGCGGGTCTGCTTGGCTTCGATGAGCGGAATGCCATCGGCCGCTTCGGTGGGGGTCCAGGCTTGACGGTCATACACCTCGCCGTTCATCCGGATCAGCAGGTTGTCGGTCAGCGGGCCGGTAAAGCCCAGGTTGGTTCTGTGCTGATCGCCGCCATCCTTGCCCTCGATGGCTTTGAAGTCGGCATCGGCTGCCCCTTGCCAGGTTTTGCCCGGCTGCTTGGTGATGATGTTAATGACACCGCCGATGGCATCGGAGCCGTAAAGTGCTGACATGGGGCCGCGGATCACCTCGACCCGCTGGATCATGCCGAGGGGCACCGGGGTGTTGTCGAAGTTGCCGCCGCGCCACAGGGCATTGGAGGAGGAGAGGCGTTTGCCATCCACCAGCACCAGGGTGTACTTGCCGGACATGCCGCGAATGCCGATATCGCTGCGGCCATTGGTGTCAGCTTCAGCCTGAATGCCCACTTCGTGGCGCAGCAGATCTGCAAGGTCATTGACTGGCGCGGCGGCGATCTGTTCGGCCGTGATGACAGAGATAGAGGCAGGTGCCGATCGAGTATTGTGCGCCGTGGTGGTGACGGTGATCACCTCATCGGCTTGAGGGGGGTTGCTGGCGGCGATCGCTTGCTGGGTCAGCAGAGTGACGATGGTGGTGGCCAGCAGGCTGGGAGCAATAAAACGGGAGGTTGAGGATTTCATTATTTACATCTTCCATAACATACAAATGATAAGCGTTATCATTATCAAATTGAATTTGCTCCGATCGCAACTCTTTTTTATCGGCGAAGTTCAGTTTCGTTCGTCACCCGCTTTTGACTAAAAAGAAGTTAATGAAATTGATTCTCATTTGTATTGATCGTTTTTTCGCTCCTTGTTAGGATGCCGTTCACTCTGATATCTGGTGAGTCAAATGACTCACCTTAAGTCGTGTCAGGCAGTGATTCATTCCAAGGAGTAGCACCGTCATGTGTGACCATGCACTGGAAGGAGAGTGGCCCGCCACAGCGGTCGGGCTGGATAAAGTGTGCTGTTTTGCCAGCGGTGACAGGGTACTGGTCGCCTCCGGTATCCACGACAGTTTTACCGGCATCCCGCCGGAGAAGCTGCTCGCCCATCTGCGTCAGTTGCGCCAGCAGGGGATGGACAATCCCATCGCCATCGGCGCCATCCCTTTTGATACCCAATCCCCCTGGCATCTGGTGATCTCGGCGCAATCGCAGTGGGTCGCAAGGGATGCGCTGTTGCCCGCCCGCTGTTGTCAGCTTCGTGGTGAGGTGAGTGAAGTGACCGGCGCTGCCCACTATCAGGGAGCGGTGCGGGCGGCACTGCAGCAGTTCAGCGAGGGGCAGCTCGAGAAGGTGGTGCTGTCGCGCGCCATCGATGTGCAGAGCGCAGAGCAGACCTCCCCCGCACACGCCTATGGCTCTCTGTTGGCCCAGAATCCGGGCGCCTATGTGTTCCAGATCCCGCTGCCGGAGGGGGAGACCCTGCTTGGTGCGAGCCCCGAGCTGCTGGTATCGCGCAGCGAGATGGCGGTGGTGAGCAATCCGCTGGCGGGCTCCCGTCCGCGCCACGCGTTTTCCGATCAACAGGCGGCCAGTGCCGAACTGCTGGGGGCGCAGAAGGATCGCTATGAACATGCGCTGGTGGCCGATGCAGTCGCTGCGGCCCTCGCTCCCTTCTGCCGCGAGCTGGACGTCCCTCTGGAGCCGCAGGTGATCGCCACTCCTACCATGTGGCACCTCTCGACCCGCATCGCCGGACGGCTCCATGAACCCTCTCCCGTGCTGGCTCTGGCGCTGGCACTGCACCCGACACCGGCGGTGTGCGGCACGCCGCTCTCGGCAGCGCGTCAGGCCATCGCCCGGCTTGAGGGGTACGATCGCCGCTTCTACTGCGGCGCCGTTGGTTGGATGGATGCCGACGGCAATGGCGAGTGGGTAGTCACCATTCGCTGTGGCGTGCTTGCCGGCAGACAGCTGCGGCTCTATGCTGGCGCCGGGGTGGTGGTGGGCTCTTCGCCGGAAGCGGAGTGGCAGGAGACCGCCGCCAAGCTCGGCACCATGTTGCGTGCCTTCGGCCTCGAAAGCCGGGAGCCGGAGGTAACCGCATGAAGCCGCTGGTGCCCTTTACCCCCTGGCCCGCCGAGCTGGCAGCCCACTACCGGGCACAAGGGTGGTGGCGCGGACAACCGCTCACCGCCCTGCTCGATGAATCTGCAGAACGGTATCCCGAGCGCACGGCCCTGATCTGTGGCGAGCGCACCCTCAGTTATGGCCGGTTAAAGCGTGAGGTTGATGCGCTGGCGGCGCGGCTGGCGGCGCGCGGGCTGGGCCACGGCGATACCGCGCTGGTGCAGTTGCCCAACTGCGCCGAGTTCTATATCTGCTGGTTTGCCCTGATCCGCTGCGGCGTAGTGGCGGTGCATGCCCTCTACAGCCATCAGCGGCGCGAGCTGGTGGCCTTTGCCCGCCAGATTGAGCCCGCCTTGCTGGTACTCAGCCCCTCCCATCCCGGCTTTGCCGGTGAAGCGGGGAGCCTCGCGGCCCTTGATGAGCTGGTATATCCCCCCTGCCAGACACTGCTGTTCGAGCAGGCTGAAGGCTCCGATCTTCTGTCAGGATTTGCATGGCTTCAGCCTGAAACCGTGGCTCGTGCTGATGGTTCGCCTCTGACGGCCACTGCGCCGACTCCTACTCCGGCCGATCAGGTCGCCTTTTTCCAGCTCTCCGGCGGCAGCACCGGCACTCCCAAACTGATCCCCCGTACCCACGATGACTATGGCTACAGCGTGCGCCAGAGCGTAGCGGTGTGCGGTTGGGATGAGCGGGTGATCTATCTATGCGCTCTGCCAGCGCCCCACAACTTTCCCCTGAGCTCCCCCGGCGCACTCGGAGTGTTTTATGCCGGTGGCTGCGTGGTGCTGGCAAAGGATCCCTCTGCAGCAACCTGTCTGCCGCTGGTGCAGCGCCATCAGGTCAACTGGGCGGCATTGGTGCCACCGGCTCTGGCGCTCTGGCTGGAGGCGGCCAGCCACTATTCGCAGACCTCTCTGGAGTGTGTGCAGGTGGGAGGTGCGCGCCTCAGCCCGGCTCACGCCGAGGCGGTGGCGAGCCGCCTTGGTTGCCGTTTGCAGCAGGTGTTCGGCATGGCCGAGGGGCTGGTCAACTACACCCGCATCGAGGATAACCAGTGGCACATCGTCAATACCCAGGGCCGCCCGATGAGTCCGGGCGACGAGGTCGAGGTGCGGGGCAGCGACGGACGCCCCTTGCCAGATGGCGAGTGCGGCGAGCTCTGGACGCGTGGCCCCTACACCTTTCGCGGCTACTTCAAGGCTGGTGCCCACAATCAGCGGGCTTTTGATCGGGACGGTTTCTACTGCACCGGCGATCTGGTCTGCCGCTTGCCCGGCGGTCATCTGATGGTGGTGGGGCGCAACAAGGATCAGATCAACCGGGGTGGGGAGAAGATCGACGCCCTCGAGATTGAAGAGCTGTTGCTGACCCACCCGGAGGTGCGGCAGGCGGTACTGGTTGCCATGCCCGATCCCATGCTCGGGGAGCGCAGCTGCGCCTTTCTGATGTGCCGCGAGCCCCTCAATCTGCCCCGCTTGCGCCGTTTCCTGCGCGAGCAGGGGGTGGCCGATTACAAACTGCCCGATCGCCTGGTGCTGGTGGAGCAACTGCCCCACACCCCGGTCGGCAAGATAGACAAACAGAGGCTGCGCGAGCAGCTCGCCAAGGAGTGTGCATGACCATTCAATCCCTCGCCGCCTATCCGCTGCCTATCGCAGAGGAGCTGCCCACCGGGCGGGTGAACTGGCCCTTCGAACCGGGCCGGGCCGCCTTGCTGGTCCACGATATGCAGTACTATTTCGTCGATTTCTACGGGCCAGACAATCCGCTGATCAATCAGGTCATCGACCATATCGCCACCCTGATCCGTCAGGCGCGTGCTCTCGGCATGCCAGTGGTCTATACCGCCCAGCCCGCCGAACAGAGTCAGGCAGATCGGGCGCTGCTCAATGACATGTGGGGGCCGGGGCTGACCCGGGCGCCGGAGCGTCAACCCATCGTTCCGGCGCTGGCACCCGAGCCGCAGGATACGGTGCTGACCAAGTGGCGCTACAGCGCTTTTTGCCGCTCGCCGCTGGCAGAGCTGATGGCCGAATGGGGGCGAGATCAGCTGGTGATCTGCGGCATCTACGGCCATATCGGGGTGATGCAGACGGCGGTCGATGCTTTTATGCGCGATATCCGCCCCTTCCTGGTGGCAGATGCCATCGCCGACTTCTCCCGCGAGGATCATCTGTTGGCGCTCTCCTACGTCAGCCGCAATGCGGGTCGGGTGATTACCGTGGCCGAGGTGATGGCGGCCAGCAAACGCCCCCTGACTCGGGAGTCGCTACGTGCTCAGGTGTTGGTGCGGCTGCCCGCCGAGATGCAGCAGGAGCAGCCCACCGAGGATGACAACTTGCTCGACTACGGTCTCGACTCGCTGGCGGTGATGGGGCTGGTGGAAGAGTGGCGTCAGCAGGGGCTGGTGGTGGAGCTGGCCGAGCTGGCCCGCACGCCGACCCTGGCTCACTGGTGGGGGCTCCTCTCCCGTCAGCTTAATGTCAGTCAGGCCACGGCTTATCAGGTCAACGAAGATCACGTCAGCGAACCGGAGTGCACCCCATGAGCGAGTGGCAAGGCAGAACCGTCTGGGTAACCGGTGCGGCACAGGGAATTGGCCATGCGGTGGCACGTACCTTTGCCGAGGTGGGAGCCAGCGTGGTGGCGTTCGATTTGCAACTGGTCGAGGCGCTGCCCGGCAACGTGAAGGGAGTGGTAATCGATGTCAGCGACAGCGAGGCCGTGACCCGCTGCTGCGAACAGCTGCTGGACGAGGGGCTGGGACCCGATGTGCTGGTCAATGTCGCCGGCGTACTGGCGACCGGCAGGATCGATGAGGTAGATGACGCCCTCTTGCAGCGCACCTTCGCCATCAACACCTTCGCTCCTTTCTACCTGATGCGGGCCCTGACCCCCTGGTTTCAGGGACGGCGCAGGGGCGCCATCGTCAATGTCTCTTCCAATGCCGGTCGGGTACCGCGAGTGGGGATGGGCATCTATGGCGCCTCCAAGGCGGCGCTGACCAGCCTCACCCAAACGGCTGGGTTGGAGCTTGCCCCCTATGGGGTGCGCTGCAATCTGGTGTCGCCGGGCTCGACCCGTACCCCCATGCTGTACGGCATGTGGCAGGAGGGGGAGGCGGCGCAGCAGGAAGGAGAGCTGCGTACCATCGCGGGTCTGCCCGGGCAGTTCAAGCTGGGGATCCCCCTTGGCAAACTTGGGACCCCCGACGAGGTTGCCGCCAGCGTGCTGTTTCTCGCCTCCGATGCCGCCAGCCATATCACCCTGCAGGATCTGGTGGTTGATGGCGGTGCCACTCTGGGGGTCTAGCCCGCGCGCAGCCGATCTGGCAGGTGTGACACTCTACTTTATGGAGGAGGCCTGGCCTCCTCGCTTTTCAGCCATGCGGGCAGGAGCAACTCACTGCCCGCTCGATGTTTGCGCAAGGACATTTCCATGGAACAGACAATGGCGATGCGCGCCACCCATCAGCGTGGGGAGCCGCCGCGCTGGTCGCTTACCACCGCTCAGGCGGGCATATGGTTTGCCCAGCAAAAATATCCGCAGAGCCCCGCCTGCAATACCGGCGAGTACTGGCTGCTGGAGGGGGCGCTGGCTCCCCATCACTTCACCCGCGCGGTGCGCCAGACTATCGACGAGATCCCCGGTCTGCACTGCGCATTTGTGGCTACTGCCGATGGCCCGCAGATGGTGGCCAACCCCGCTTGCTGGCAGCTGGCAGAGCGGGATCTGCGTAGCGAAGCCGACCCGCTTGCGGCCGCGCAGGCCGAGATGCGTGCGCAGTTGGCCGCCCCCTTCAATCTGGCCGAGGGGCCGCTGTTTGCCACCACCCTCTATCGCCTTGGCGAGGGGCGGTGGGCCTGGTTTATCGCCGTGCACCATATCGCCATCGACGGCTTTGGCCTGAGCCTGCTCTGCCAGCGGGTGGCAAATTGGTATGAGGCGCTCTGTGCCGGCGAGCAGCCAGCCCCCTGCCGTTATGCGACCCAGCAGCAGCTGCTGGCCGAGGAGGTGGCCTATCAGGATTCGCCGCGCGCCGCGCGGGATCGCGATTTCTTCACCCAACAGCTAGCTGGGGTGGAGAATCCTGCGTCGCTCTCCCGCCGCTCGGCGCAAGGGCCGGGCCCCACATATCGTCTTGAGCAGCGGCTGGCTGGCCGCCAGTGGCAGGCACTGGTAGAGCGGGCGAGTCGCTCGGCCTGTCACCCCTACAGCTTGCTGCTGGCGGCAGTGGCCAGCTATGTGCAGCGAATGAGCGGCGCTGGCGAGGTGGTGCTGGGTATTCCGCTGATGGGGCGGCTGGGCTCAGCGGCGGCCGATACCCCTTGCATGAAGGTCAATGTGGTGCCCCTGCGCATCGAGCTGAGCGGCACCAGCCGGGTAGGGGAGTTGCAGGCACAGGTCGAGCGGCAATTTGCCGCCCTGCGTCGTCATCAGGGCTGCCGTCAGGAGTGGTTGCAACAGCGTCAGCCGGGCCAGCCGCTGTTTGGCCCTCAGGTCAATCTGATGCCCTTTGCCCGTACCCTCAGCGTTGGTGAAGGACACAACCAGGTTCGTGGCGAGGTGCAGGTGCTGGCGGCGGGGCCGGTGGAGGAGTGCGCCTTCTATTTTGCCGAGGAGGCAGGCGCGATGACCCTGACCCTAGAAGCACATCAGGGGCGCTTCAGCCAACAGGAGAGCGAACGTCATCTGGCCCGGCTAGTAGCCTATCTGGCGGCCTGGAGTGAGGCGGATGATGAGGCCCTGGCGGTGCGCTTGCCGCTGTTGCTGCCCTGTGAGCAGGTTGAGCTGGCGCGCTGGAACCAAACCGACCATCCGTTGCCGACCACCACCCTGAGCGCACTACTGGCCGAGGGGCTGGCGGCGGCAGATCAGAGCGTCATCGCGCTGGAGTGTGGCGCCGAGCGCTGGAGTGTGGCCGAGCTGCGCCAGCGTACCCGCCAGCTGGTCAGCTATCTGGCGGGGAGGGGCGTGGGCCCCGGTTGCCGGGTGGCGGTGGTGATCCCGCGCTCTCCCGAGCTTATTCTCGCCCAGCAGGCTATCATGGCGGCGGGGGCCGTCTATGTACCCGTTGATCCGGACTATCCGGCGGAGCGGATTGGCTACATTCTCGCCAGCAGCGATCCTGCGCTGGTGCTGACCAGTCGCACCTTGCGGATGCCGCTCGATGTGGTCGCGCCACTTGTCTGCCTCGATGCCCCCGGTGTGGCAGAGCAGCTGGCGACGCTAGACGTGGCGGCGATAGCACCTTGTGAGCTGCCAGCCCCCAAGCCGGAAGATGCGGCCTACATCATCTTCACCTCCGGCTCGACCGGTCGGCCCAAAGGGGTGGTGGTGAGCCATGGCGCGATCGTCAACCGACTGCTCTGGATGCAGCACATGTATCCCATCGGCCCGGCGGATCGGGTGCTGCAAAAGACCCCGGCCGGTTTCGATGTCTCCATCTGGGAGTTTTTCTGGCCCTTTATGACCGGGGCGCGGCTGGTGCTCGCCAAACCGGGCGGCCACAAGGATCCCGCCTACCTTGCCGAGCTGATTGAGCAGGCCGGGATCACCACCTTGCACTTTGTCCCCTCCATGCTGCAGATTTTTGTCACTCAGGCCGAGCCTGCTCGTTGCCGCGCCCTGCGGCAGGTATTTTGCTCCGGCGAGGCGCTGCCCGCGGATCTGGTGCAGCGCTGGTATGGGATATTCTCAGCCCCCCTGCACAACCTCTATGGCCCGACCGAGGCGGCGGTGGATGTCACCTGGTATCCCTGCCGGGCAGACGAGGCGGTGACCAGCGTGCCCATCGGCTATCCGGTCTGGAATACCAGCATCCACATTCTCGACCCCTGGTTGCAGCCGGTGCCCCCCGGGGTGGCAGGCGAGCTCTGGATCGGCGGCGTGCAGGTGGCAGAGGGCTACTTTGGCCAGCCCGAGCTCACCGCCGAGCGCTTTATTGCCAACCCCTTCGGAGCGGGACGGCTCTATCGCAGCGGCGATCTGGCCGCCTGGCGCGAGGATGGCGCCATCGAGTATCTGGGGCGCCTCGATTTTCAGGTGAAGATCCGTGGCCAGCGCATCGAACTGGAGGAGATCGAGCAGGTGCTGCTGCGCCATCCCCGGGTGGCGCAGGCGGTGGTGCTGGCCCCTGAATTTGCCCCCGGCGATCGCCGTCTGGTGGCCTATGTGGTGACCGCAGATAGCAGAGAGCTGACGCTGGCCGAGCTGGCACCCGCCCTTGGCGCGGCGTTGCCCGACTACATGGTACCGGGGCTCCTGGTAAACCTGGCCAAGCTGCCGCTTACCCCCAATGGCAAGCTGGATCGCAAGGGGCTGCCGCTGCCCGATATGGCGTCGGCGGTCGGTCAGTCGCTGCCGAAAACCCTGCTGGAGGAGCGTCTCTGTCGCCTCTTCGCCGAGGTACTGGGGCTGGCGCGGGTCGGCGCCGACGATAACTTCTTTGCCCTCGGCGGCCACTCCCTGCTGGCGGCACAGCTGGTGGTGCGCATTGAAGAGTCGACCGGACAGACTCTCACTCTGGCCAGCCTGTTCGAAGCACCTAGCCCCGCCCAGCTGGCGCGCCGTCTTGGCGGTGAGCGGGAGGCCATGCCCATGCTGTTGCCCCTGCGGGCGCATGGTACGCAGTCTGGCACATCGTGCCCCACCCTCTTTTGCGTCCACCCCGCAGGGGGGCTCGGCTGGTGTTATGCGCCACTGGTGCCCCATCTGCCGACCGACATGGCGGTCTATACCCTGCAGGCGCGGGCGCTCTGCCAACCGGATGCGCCGCTGCCCGCCAGTTTCGACGAGCTGGCGCTCGATTATGTGACCGAGCTGCGTCGTCAACAGAGCGAGGGACCCTACTGGCTGCTCGGCTGGTCCCTCGGGGGCATGCTGGTGCACCGGATGGCCGCCATGCTGCAAGAGCAGGGACAAGAGGTGGCCATGGTGCTGCTGCTCGATGCCTACCCCTGTCAGCAGTGGCAAACCCAGCCGTTGCCCGACGAGCAGCGGATGCTCGATGCGCTGCTGCGGATGGGAGGCATTGCGGTTGCGGACGATGCGCTCGATTCCCTTACTCGTGACGAGGTGGTGGCCCGGCTGGGGGCAGAGGGGAGTGCGTTGGCCATGCTCGACGAGCAGGTGGTGAGCGCCATGATTGAGCTGGTGGGCCACAACAACCGGCTAATCCGTCAGCCGGTCGACTACTGCTACCACGGGGAGGTGATCTTTATCGAGGCGTCAGCCTCCCGCCAGCCCTGGCTGGATGGACGCGGTTGGGAGTCGCTGACAAAAGGGGAGATCCGCTATGAGCGCTTCCCCTGTCTGCATCAGGAGATGGTGCATCCCGACTGGCTGGCGAAGATCGGCGCCCTTATTTGTGAGCGGGTCGATGGGGTCGGGCAACAACCGCACATCCGGCAGGAGGGGGACGAATGACCCCGGTTGCCGCCATCCGGGAAGCTTTGTTGGCGGGCAAACTGGTGGGGCTGGGGGAACCGCATTGGCACCCAGATTTTATCCGGCGCCAGCACGCCTGGCTCTGCGATCCGGCGCTCTGGGGAGTCATGACCGATCTGGTGCTGGAGTGCGGCAACCGCCGCCATCAGGGCTTGCTCGATGCCTGGCTGACGGGGCAGGAGAGCTGGCAGGGTGAGCCGCTGACGCTGGCACGGCTCTATCCGGTCTGGCTTGACTCCTGCGCCTTTCCCGCCTGGATGGCCCCCGAGTTTCCGGCTCTCTTTTCCGCTCTGCGCCAGAGCAATCTGGCGCGCCCCGAACATGTGCGGCTGCGGGTGCATCTCTGCGAGCCTTCATTCGAGTGGCAGGAGATGAGTCCGGAGCGATGGCAGCAACACAACAGTGGGCGGGATCAGGCGCTGGCCGACGATCTTCTTGCACTTCCCGCCCGCGGCGTGGTGGTGCTGGCGGGGGCGCGCCATCTGCTCAAAGTCGCAGGGGATCCCCACTTTGCGCAGCCGACGCTGGGCCAGTTGCTGGAGGCCGCTCGGCCGGGTTGGCTGCAGGTGCTTCACCCCTGGCCAATGGCTGATGGAAAGGGAGATGAGAAAGAGGAGCGAGTGTGCGAGCTGGCCGGGATCGCGACTGCCGACCTCTATCCCCACTGGCCGACGCATCCGCCGCTGGAGACTCTTATCGACAGGTTGGTGCGCGTGGCTGACCGGGGACGGGAGATGCGAATTTGCCCGACCTTGCTGGCCGAGCCCTGGTGCAGCCACTTGCTGAGTCGCGCTCACTTGCTGCCAGTTGGCATGGCCCGCCAACTGCAACAGTGGTTGGCGTAACTGCTGGTTGGAGTAACGGCTGACTGAAGTAACTCAATGGGGGAGCAAGGCTCCCCTTTTTCACATTTGGCATCCTGCGTTCAGTGCTGCAAAGTTGCACCATTTACGGCATACCTTGCCACTCATCGCCGAAAATTCAGCTCCTTCGCTACTTTAAAGAAGTTTCTACTGGTCTTACCTGAGTAAATCCCTTTGCTTTTTATTTAACAAGGTATTTACATCTAGGTGTCACCAGCATCGGTGACGCTCACAACGGCAAGGAGCCAGTTATGACCCATGTCGACATCCCTTTCCTTCGTTACCTCGATGCGGAAGGGTGCCCGGTCGCCACCTTACCGACCTGGCTGGACAAGGCGATACTGCACACCTTCTACCGCAATATGGTGATGGTGCGCAGCTATGACAAAAAAGCGATTGCGCTGCAACGAACCGGCAAACTCGGTACTTTTCCCTCCCATCTCGGCGCAGAAGCCGTGGGGATTGGCATTGGTCTCGCCATGCAGCCGCAGGATGTCTACGTTCCCTACTATCGAGACATGCCCACCCTCTATGTGCGGGGCGTGCCGATGGAGAAAAACCTGCAATATTGGGGGGGGGACGAGCGGGGCAGTTATTTTCTCAAACCCGATGGGACTCCCTCTGAAGATCTCCCCATCTGCGTCCCCATCGCCACCCAGATCACCCACGCCTGCGGTATTGCCTCGGCCTTCAAACTGCGTAATCAACCGCGGGTTGCCGTAGTCACCATCGGCGATGGCGGTACCTCCAAGGGGGATTTTCTGGAGGGGCTCAACTGCGCCGGTGTCTGGCACCTGCCGATGGTCATCATCGTCAACAACAACCAGTGGGCCATCTCGGTGCCACGCAAACTGCAATCGAGCGCTCCTACGCTGGCCCAGAAGGGGATTGGCGCCGGGGTGCGCAGTCTGCAGGTGGATGGCAATGATGTGGTGGCGGTCTACGATGCCGCCCGCAGTGCCGTCGAACGGGCCCGCAGCGGCAAGGGGCCGACCCTGATAGAAGCGGTCAGTTATCGCCTCGGCGATCACACCACGGCCGACGATGCCACTCGTTATCGCGATGGGGCCGAGGTCGAGGCCGCCTGGGCGAAAGAGCCGGTCAAGCGGCTACGCCAGTTTATGCATAGCAAAGGGTGGTGGGATGAGGAGCAGGAGCAGAGCCTGCTGGCGGAGGCTACCCGAGAGGTAGAGCAGGCGGTCGCCCGTTATGAGGCGATGGCGCCCCAGCCGCCTGAGGCGATGCTCGATTATCACTACGCCAGCCTGCCCGCCGAACTCGTGCCCCAGCGCGAGCGAGTGATTGCCAAGGGGATGAAGCAGGAGGTTGGCCATGAGTGAGATCAGTTTGCTGGAAGCGGTCAACATGGCCCTTCACTACGAGATGGAGCACGACCCGGATGTGGTGGTGCTCGGCGAGGATGTGGGGGTCAACGGCGGGGTGTTTCGCGCCACCGTGGGCCTGCGCGACAAGTTCGGTTTCAAGCGGGTGATCGACACGCCGCTGGCCGAGGGATTAATCGCCGGGGTGGCGGTCGGCATGGCGACCCAGGGGCTCAAGCCGGTGGCTGAGTTCCAGTTTCAGGGTTTCATCTTCCCTGGGATGGAGCAGATCATCTGTCAGGCGGCGCGGATGCGAAACCGCACCCGTGGCCGCCTCTCCTGTCCCCTTGTCTATCGCTCCCCGTATGGCGCGGGCATTCACTCGCCAGAACACCACAGCGAGAGTGTCGAGGCGCTGTTTGCCCATATTCCGGGGCTACGGGTGGTGATCCCCTCCAGCCCGAGACGTGCTTATGGCCTGCTGCTCTCCGCCATCCGCGATCCGGATCCCGTGATGTTTTTTGAACCTGACCGCATCTATCGCTCGATGAAATCCGAGGTGGTGGATGACGGTGTCGGCTTGCCGCTGGATGTCTGTTTCACCCTGCGCCCGGGCCGGGATATCACGGTAGTGGCCTGGGGGGCCTGCATTCAGGAGGTGATGCGGGCGGCGAACCTGCTGGCCGAGCAGGATATCCAGTGCGAGGTGCTGGATCTGGCCACCATCAAGCCGCTGGATATGGAGACCATCCTCACCTCGGTACGCAAGACCGGCCGTTTACTGGTGGTACACGAGGCGTGCGGCAGCTTCGGGGTCGGGGCCGAAATCGTGGCGCGGGTGACCGAGCAGACACTTCCCAGCCTCAAGGCGCCACCCAAACGGTTGACCGGGGTGGATGCAGCTGTTCCCTACTATCGCAACGAAGCGTATTACCTCATCACCGAGCAGGATATCGCCGATGCGGCTCACCAGCTGATGGAGAACCAGTGGCTATGAAATTTTTCAAATTACCGGATCTGGGTGAAGGGTTGGCCGAAGCCGAGATCGTCGAATGGAAGGTGAGTGCCGGTGATACCGTTGCGGTCGATCAGGTGCTCTTGTCGGTGGAAACGGCCAAGGCGCTGGTGGATGTACCCTCTCCGGTAGCCGGGGTGATTGCCCGTCTCTGCGGCGCCGAGGGGGATATCCTCCATATCGGTGCGCCGCTGGTGGAGTTCGAGGGGGGCGAAGATGATGGCACTGTGGTGGGCAAGGTGAGCGCCCATCAGCAGCATATCGAGGATCACTTCGTGGTGGGGGCCATTGCCCCGGGGGGAGCGCTGGTGCAAGCCATGCCAGCGGTGCGACTGCTGGCACAAAAACTGGGTCTGGATATCGACCGGCTCAAGGGAAGTGGCAGCGGCGGCATGGTGACCGAGCTGGATGTGCAGCAGGCATTCGAGTCACAGCAGAGCAGTGGCAACGAATTCCTCAAAGGGTCACGGCGTGCCATGGCCAAGGCGATGGAGCTCTCTCATCAGACTGTGGTGCCGGTCAGCATCACCGATGAGGTGGATTTGCGTCACTGGCGGCCTGATGAGGATGTGACGGTGCGCCTTATCAAGGCCATTGGCGTGGCGTGCCGCGCCGAGCCCTCGATGAATGCCTGGTTTGATGGCGACACCCTGTCACGGCGGCTGTTCAAAGAGGTCAATGTGGCCATCGCGGTGGATTCAAAGCATGGCCTTTATGTGCCGGTGATGGAGAACGTGGCCGAGCGGGAGGGGGCGGATATCCGGCAGGGGCTGGATCGGATGATCGCCGATGTGAAGGCGCGCGCCGTGCCGCGCGAGATGTTGCAGGGGGCGACCATTACGCTCACCAACTTCGGCGCCATCGCAGGCCGCTATGCCAGCCCCATCGTGACGCCGCCGCAGGTGGCCATCATAGGGGCAGGCAAACTGTTCGAAAAAGTGGTGTTCATCCATGGTGAAGCGCGTCCCGTCAGAGCATTGCCGCTGTCGATGACATTTGACCACAGAGCCTGTACTGGCGGGGAGGCGGCTCGTTTTCTCAAAGCGCTGGTCGAAGCGTTGGAAGCAGCGACCTTATAACAGTTTGTGCCCTGCCGTTGGCAGGGCACAAATTTGTTTGCGTAATCTACAAAGCCACGTATAATCCAAACCAGCTTGAAAGGGCGATAGTTATGTCAATGAATACGATGTTTCACATCTTGTCCTGTTGTTCATAAGTTAATCCCGTTTTTTGAGCTTTACCCGCTGAAAAGCATAAGTAATTATTTTGAATACAGGTTTAAAAGATATGTCTAACATGATCACCGGTACCGTTAAGTTTTTCAACGAAACCAAAGGTTTTGGCTTCATCCAGCAAGAAAACGGCCCGGACGTTTTCGTTCACTTCAGCGCCATTCAAGGTAACGGTTTCCGTACCCTGGCTGAAGGTCAGCGCGTACAGTTCTCTGTGACCCAAGGTCAGAAAGGCCCGCAGGCTGAGAACGTAACCGCTCTGTAATTCTTACAGAATTTAAGAAAGCCGTGGTACCTCTGGTGCCACGGCTTTTTGTTTATCTGGCTTCTGCTACTGACTCCCATGTGCTGAATCATGCTGCTATCGCTCTTGCTTGCTGCCACCTTGACTCCGACTTCAGATACGCCGGTACCGGTTCAATCCGCGATGGAAGCGCAGGTGATCTGCCAGCAATTTGTCCAGATCCGGATGGGTGCCGCACAGCAACCTGATGAGGTGAATGCGCGACTGGTCCCTGAAAGGGAGGGGGAGTGGCTGGTGGATGGTAAAGTAAAAGGACCCGAAGGTCCTTTGCTGTTTGCCTGTCATCTTCACCAAGGGGAGCGCTGGGAGCTACTCAACTTTTCACTTTGGGCACCACAGCCGATCAAAGTGGTTTGAGTGCGACCAGTAGATGTTGCAGGTGTTCAACCATGGTCATGCCAAACGGGGTGAGATAGCCGCCATCTTCTGCGCTGATGAGCCCCTGTTGATGCAGACGGGCTGCCGCCTGGCACAACTCTTCAGACATATCGCTGCGTAATTTAATCCCCAAGCTCATGTTGGCCGGATCAAAGCATGCCAGTATTTTCAAATCGTTCACGAATTCGTTAGAAACCTGGTCGATCCCAATCATGGATTTACTCCTTACGCTAAAGATGTATGCAAACTAGCATCCCCGGATCCACTTTAGTGGGGGCTGGCTCAAATTATTGATCTTTGGCTGGATGCTGCGTTTCAAATGCTGTTTTTTTCGGCGTAATCAGATGGTTGGCTGACAGCTTCGCCAAGGGCCGAGCCGGGCCAAACGTGGTAGGATAGGGGAATTCTTTATATCGGACGGTCCATTGGCGGCTGTTCGCCCAGTCCAAGGTATTGCTCATGGTCAAGATCACGCTGGTATCCCTGCTGCATTCACACACCGCCACTTTCCCTGTTTACCCAGTCTCCTTGCTGACCTCCTTGTTGGAGGGCCATGAGGGAGAGGTGTGGCTACCTGCCCGCAAGGGGGGCGACATTACCCATCTTCGCAAACATGCTAAAGGGGCTCGCGCCCGCGAGCTGGCAAATCTCGATGCCGGTTGGTGCGATTTTATATCTGGTCAGGAAGGGGCGACTGCGGAGCTGGATGCGCTGGCCAACTACGACACCGAGATGATGGACAACTTGCAGATGTACTGGCATAGCGCGGGCAAGATCAACAGCCCGATCACAGATAATTTGTTCGAACTTCGTCGCGAAGTGGTGGATGAGGCCCATGGCGAAAAGCTTGCCGCTCTCTGGGAGCAACAACAACAGCAGCGATTTGAGCAGTTGATGAAAAGTGCGGCTGACGGTCGGGATCAACTCTGTTTCGTCGAAGTAGAGTCTGCCTACTGGCTGCGACAGAAGTTGAGCGAGCAACCTGATGTAGAGCTGATCACCCCGACCTTTTAATCAGGTCTGGAAGGTGGGTGAGACGTTTTATTCGCCGCCCTGCTCTATCCTTATGAGCGTTGCTGTTTCCCCGACGGGAGTCAGGAGGCGGCAAGCTGGACAAGCTGACCACAAGATGTGAACATGGCGCCCTTTATCGAGAGAGAGACTTGGCCAATGAGCTATGAACTGAGCGACACCGAGCGCAATGCCGCGCTGCAACTGAACGCTGACTACCGTTACGATCACTTCATCAGCAAGCTGGTCGAGCATGAAGAGCTGTTCGTCCTCACTGACGAGCATGGCGTCATGATGCTGACCACCGATGATGAAGATTGCATCCCGGTATGGCCGCACCCGGAGTACGCCAAGGCGTGGGCCGAAGGCGAGTGGGCCGATTGCAAACCACAGTCCATCACCCTCAAGGTGTGGCTGGAGCGGTGGATTGACGGCATGGAGCAGGACGAGCTGTGTGTTGCCGTGTTCCCGACCCCGGATCAGGAAGGCATCGTACTGGAGCCGGCTGACGTGGCTGACGCCATTGCCGAGAAGCAGGCCAAACGCGGCTGATCACCGAGCTATTCGCAACACCGGTTGCCAACAAAGACCCCGCTATCTGGCGGGGTCTTTGTTTTAGGTCTGTTTGCCAAACGAGTTGTGGCTATCAGGGCTGGCGATAGGTGGTGTCGATGATGGGCTCGGCCGGGAAAGTCTTGCCACTCTTGATGGCTGCCCTGGTCTCGGATTTTAGCTCTTCATCAATCCACAGCAGACCGCCATAGCTGTAACCGCTGTTGTCGCCACCGAGTGGCCAATAGAGCTGCTCGCTCTTGGGCGTTGCTGGTACTTTTGGCAGTTTGATCCAGCGCCATGCCCCTTCCCGGGTGTAGGGCACCTGATACGCAGGCACGAAGCTGGCCAGCTCATAGAGCCGCTGCTGGATCTGCCGTGACAGGGCCGCTTTTTTGGCAAAGTCGAACTCCTTGTCATACTGCTCCACCAAGGCTGTGATGGCGTCGTCATCGATGTTCATGATGTTGTTGGTCTGGGGCTTGTTGGCGTTGACCTTGTGGAAGAACTCCCAATAGGCGGGATAGCGGCTACCCGCCCAGGCCATCAAGGCGCTCTGGTGCTTTTTCTCCAGCATCGATTTGAAACCGGCCGATGCATCCATCAGGTTGAGCTCCAGATTAAGCCCCGCCTTTTTGGCCTCTTCCCGCAGCAGTGTGAGCCGCTGGGCGTGCTCTGCGGTGGTGTAGGTGATGGCGAGGGTCAGTGACTGCCCCTTGTCGTTTTGCAAAATCCCCTGCGGCCCCACTTTGTTAAAGCCTGCCTTGGCAAAGTATTCCCGTGCCAGTTGGGGATCGAACGGACGGGCCTTGATCTCG
Source organism: Aeromonas sp. 603079 (assembly GCF_049172135.1). NCBI lineage: Bacteria > Pseudomonadati > Pseudomonadota > Gammaproteobacteria > Aeromonadales > Aeromonadaceae > Aeromonas > Aeromonas sp. 603079. The sequence continues at coordinate 26,813 of NZ_JAAKPX010000022.1, forward strand.
CTGTTGGTAAATTCACCCTGACCTGAGCCATAGCTGTTGAGGCGTTGGTAATCCCCCCGCAGTAGGGTAGCGAGCATTCTGTCGAAATTGAGGGCATGCTGGATGCCGAGGCGAACATCGAGATTGCGCAGCAGCGGATCGGCGGTGTTGAGATAGAGCCCCATCGGCGGTTGCGGGGTCTGGTTGTAGAACCAGCGCCGCTCGATATACCCCTTCTCGAACTCGGCGGTGTTGGTCTTGTCGTGCCACCAGTTGGGGATCACCAGCGGGAAGCTGTCGAGATCGCCGCGCAGGAAGTGCTGCCAGGCGATGTTCAGATCCCTGAGCACCTTGATCTCGATCCGCGCAGGATTGAAGCGATGCTGGAAGTAGCGCTCGTCATCCCCCCACCAGTTTTCAATCCGCTTGAAGGTGACCGATTTGCCCTTTTTCACCTGATCGATCTGATAGGGACCGGTGACCGGCAACACCTTCCAGTTGTACTCCTTGACCCAGTTGGCGGTGAGCTTGATGGCGTGGCTCGGCTCCGGGCTGATGGGCAGCGATTCGAGCAGATCCTGGCGGCTCTTTTCGGTGCCGCTGGTGATGGCCAGGGTGTGATCATCAAACTTGGTTATGTCTGCTATCTGGGTGCTGTAGTAGTTGTTGTACCAGGGGTCGTTGATCTCCTTGCTGCGCATCATCTTGAGGGTAAAGAGCCAGTCATCGGCGGTGACCGGTTGGCCATCTGACCAGCGTGCCTTGGGATTGATGCGAAAATAGAGGGTCTTGTTGTCGGCGCCGAAGGCCCACTCGTTTGCCAGCATCGGCATGGGGTTGCCGGTGACGGGATGAGTGCTCAGCAGTGGCAGGTTGGTTTCCCGCACGTAACCGGCAAAGCCGCCGTTGGAGTCGGGGCCATATTTGCGCAGGGTCAGGGGGAAGCTGGTCATAAAGGTGCGAAAGGTGCCGCCGCGTTTGGCGGCCGGATCGGCATAGAGAGGGTCCTGGTTGTTGCTCTCCCACTTCAAGTCAGCGGGCAGTGTGGCACTCCAGCCAAACGGGCTCCAGCACAGGGTCAGGGTGATGGCGGTGGCGCGAATGATAGGGGGGAGGCGGCGCCCCCCGGCGGTGATGGTCGATGGCATGTCCTTGCTCTCCTGAAGTCTGCTTCCTGCAGATCACACACTGGTGATGTCAGTCCCGATGGGGACTGGCTCATCATGAAAATTTTATCCTGTCAGGTCAATGAAATAGCGTAAATGGGCAGGCGCTCATCATGTCGCTCTCTGTGGTTTGAACCAGCGCAGTCGGCTACCCAGCAGATGGACCACAAAGCCGAGCAGCACCAGAGCTGAGCCCAGCCACTGCAAGGGTGTTGGATGTTCATCGAGCAGCAGCGCTGCCGTGACCATGCCGACACAGGGGATCAGCAGGGAGAGCGGTGCCACCTGCGCCACCGGATAGCGCATCAGCAGTCGTCCCCACAGGCCGTAACCCAGCCAGGTCGCGACATACGAGAGATAGAGCACGCACAGCAATCCCTGCCAGCTGAAGTCGCGCAGGCTGCTGGCCATCAGCTCCGGCCCTTCGAACAGCCAGGAGAGGGCGAAAAATGGCAGGATGGGCACCAGACCGCCCCAGGCGATCAGGCTCGGCAGCGTGGTCTGGTAGCGCAGACCAATCTGGCGATTGATGACGTTGCCAAGGCCCCAACAGGCGGCGGCACACAGCGTCAGGATAAACCCGAGCAAGGTCAGGTTGCCTTCACCGTGAGTGGCGATGAGATAGAGGCCGAATCCCGCCAAGGGCAGCGCCACCCAGTGGTGGGATTGCCAGCGCTCCCCCAGCCAGATCATTGCAAAAAGCAGGGTGAACACCACCTGGGATTGCAGCACCAGCGAGGCCATACCTGCGGGCATGCCGAATTTCATGGCACTGAACAAAAATGCGAATTGACCGAGGCTGATGGCGCCGCCATAGGCCAGCAGCCAGCGCCAGGGCATGGCGGGTTTGGGTACCAGCAAGATGGCGGGGAAGACCACGCCGATAAAGCGCAGCGCACCCAGCAGCAGTGGGGGGATCCCCTCCAGCCCCCACTTGATGGCCACGAAGTTAAGCCCCCAGCAGAGGATGACCAGAGCGGCCAGAAACTTGTCTTTGGTGTGCATGCGGTGTCCTTCGGTCTGTGGCCTCTGCCATGAGAGGCCAAAAGAGGACGAGCATACCCCCGCCAGGGTGGGCGCCGTCAAGCCGACCGGCGGGGGAGCAACCCGGCAACGGGGGCCAGGTGCGATTCAGGCAGAGACGCAGTGCACTGTGATGCCGCGTGCGGCCAGGGTGGCCCGCATGGGGGCGGGCAGGGCATCGTCGGTAACCAGCACCTTGATCTGGCCCGGCGCGCCAAGCTGGCTCGGGTGGATGGCGCCAAATTTGCTGCTGTCGGTGATCACCACATTGGTCATCCCCTTGGCCAGCACGCTGTTGACCACGTCGGCCCGCATCATGTCGCGGCCGGTAAAGCCCATCTCGGGATGAAAACCGTCGACCCCGATAAAGGCCTTGGAGAAGTGCACCTGCTCGATGCAGAGGCGCGTGAGCGGCCCCACCACGCTCTCGCTCTGATGCTGGAACAGCCCGCCGAGCAGCACCACCTGAGCCGGGGTATCTTTGAGCAGATGGGCGATATAGCTGCTGATGGTGATGATGGTGACCCGTTTGTGCAGGGCCAGATGGCGCGCCAGCATGGCGTTGGCACTGCCCCCTTCGATAAAGACCGTTTCGCCATCTTCCACCAGCTGGGCGGCCCGCTCGGCGAGGCGCTCCTTGAGCAGGTAGTTGATGTTCATCCGGGCATCGGGGTCATCGGTCTCCAGCGCCATGGCCGAGCCGTGTACCCGTCTGAGCAGTCCCTGTTTCTCCAGCGCGGTGAGGTCGTTGCGCACCGTCACCTCAGACACACCTGTGTGTCGGGAGAGTTCACTCACGCTCATCTTGCGAGCCTGATGGACCAGAGTGAGGATCAGTTGGTGGCGTGGATTCATGGTGCGCTCGCATGCAAGGTGGTGGATAGCGGCAAGCCACCCGAGGGTGGCTTGCCAATCATATGACGTCACAGGCGCCATGGGGAGCGCCCCGTCAGAGACTGTGCTCGGTGCGGGCGATGATATCATCTTGCGCATCCGGGGATAAGGCGGTGAAGAAGGCTGAATAGCCCGCCACCCGTACCACCAGATCCCGGTATTGATCCGGATTGGCCTTGGCTGCCAGCAGGGTTTCCCGCGAGACGATGTTGTACTGCACGTGCCACCCCTTGTGCACCTCGAAGAAGGTGCGCAGCAGGCTCATCAGCTTGGCCTTGTCCCGCTCGTTCTCAAGGCTCGCCGGACTCAGCTTCTGGTTGAGCAGCACCCCGCCGAGGATGGCCGCCGTGGGCAGCTTGCCGATGGAGTTGAACACCGCCGTCGGGCCGAGACGATCCGAACCCGACGAGGGGCTGGCCCCTTCCGCCAGCGGCGTGCGGGCGTGGCGGCCATCCGGGGTGGCCATGGTGGCGGCACCGAACGGCACGTTGGCGGAGATGGAGGAGGTGCCCGCATAGTAGGTACCGCCGATGGGGCCGCGGCCGAAGCGGGTGTTGTGCAGCCCCTTGAGCTCGTCGATGTAGCTCTGGTAAGCCTTTACCAGCAGCATGTCTACCTCATCCAGATCGTTGCCATATTTGGGGGCGGCATTGGTGAGGCGCTGGCGCAGCTGCTCCCCCGCCAGTCCTGAAAAATCTTGCTCGAGTGCTTCGGCCAGCTCTTGCTGATCCACTATCCCCTGTTCGAACACCAGTTTCTTTAGGGCAGCCAGGCTGTTACCAAGGTTGGCGATCCCCACCTGCAGACCTGAGACCCAGTCATAGACGGCGCCCCCCTCCTTGATGGTCTTGCCGCGTTCGATGCAGTCATCCACCAACGTGCTGCAGAGGATGTCATGGGCTTGAGCCTCCAGCACGCTGTCGACCACGCAGTCGATCTCGATGGATTTGCGGGTGAAGTAGCGCACCTGCTCATCCCAACGGGCCATCACCTCGTCAAAGTTGCCAAAGGTCCCTTCCCGCAGCGACTGGGATTGGGGCAGGAAGACCTTGCCGGTGGTGGCATCGCGGCCACCATCAAGGGAGGCCAGCAGGATGCGGGCGAAGTTGATAAAGCTCATGCCGGTGCAGCGGTAGCCCCACTTGCCGGGCACGGCGGTCTCGATGCAGCCGATGGCGGCGTAGTGGTGGGCATCCTCCACGCTCACCCCGAGCTTGATGAACTCGGGGATCACCACCTCGTCGTTGTTGAAGGCGGGCATGCCAAAGCCGCAGCGGATCACTTGAATGCAGGCGTCGAGGAAATCCTCGCTCATCCCGGCGTGGTAGCGCACCGAGAGGTTGGGCTGGGTGGAGCGCAGCTGGCCACAGGACTCCAGAATCGCGTAGGAGAGGCCATTGACCGCGTCATGGGCTGCACCATCCCGCCAGTTCTGGCCGCCGATGGTGACGTTCTGATAGAGCGGGCTGCCGGCGGATGCCTTGGAGTGGGTGCCGGAGCGGATCTTGTTCACCTCCAGCAACTTGAGCCAGCACCCTTGCAGCAGCTCGATGGCGCGCGTCCGAGGCAGGGATTCCGACAATTCCACCTCGCGGCGATACCAGGGGTAGAGGTACTGATCCATCCGGCCAAACGACACCGAGTGACCGTTGGATTCGATCTGCAGGATGAGCTGGATAAAGTAGCAGAGCTGCAGCGCCTGCCAGAAGGTCTCGGGGGGCTGGTGGGCGATGTGGGCGCAGTTGAGCGCGATGGTCTCAAGCTCGTTTCGGCGCTCGGGGCGAGATTCTTGTGCTGCCATATCATGGGCAAGTGCGGCGTAGCGCGAGATGTGAGCGCTGACCGCATCCAGAGTGATGGCGACGGCGTGCAGGAACTGCTCGCGCTGCAGATCGGCCCAATCCGCCAAATCCAGCCGACTGCGGCGCTCGGCCACCTTGGCCTTGAAGCCATCGAGCCCCAGCGTGAGCAGCTCCTCATAGTTGACCGCGAGGTGGGCATCCCCCGAGGTCATGTTGCCCTCGGCCTTGATGATGCCGCTCTCCAGCAGCGCTTTCTGCTCGTCGGTAAAGAGGCCGAAGCAGCGATCCTGCACCGTCTGGCCGCGCCAGAAGGGGGTGAGGGCGTGGATGATCGCCTTGTCGGTTTCGCTGACTGCAAAACCGGCGCCGGGGCGATCTGCCAGCTCGTCGACCTCCTTCTCAATCCAGCTCACCGTGTATTCGGGAAAGAGCGGCGCCGCCCGTACCTGACTGGCCTGATTGCCGACGATCAGCTCGTCGTGCTTGATCCAGATGGTGCGTTCCTTGAGGTGATGGGCCAGAGCCAGGGCGCGGCGCACCGGCAGCGGCCGGGCGAGATGAGTCTGATAGGCCTCGGTATAGTGGCGGGCCCGCTCGGTACAGACCGGCGGCTGAACGATGTGGATCAGGCTCTCTTTGTGGGCGCGGATCCGCGGGCTCAGGGTATTGAGGTCGAGCTGGGTCATGATCTTATCCTCTGGTCACAGGGGTCAGCCCCTGACGTTGGGCGTATGCGTGGGCAAAGTGGAGTAAATCGGGGTCGTCAAACGGTGTCTCAGGCGCCTGATAGGGCAGATCCAGCAGGGCATATTTGCCCATCCCCAGCGTGTGGTAGGGGAGGAAGTGGATCTCCTGCACCGTGCCGAGGCTGGCAGCGGTGTCGGTGATGGCTTCGATCGATGCGTGGTCGGCATTGAAGCCGGGAATGAGTGGCACCCGGATCTGCATCGGCACGCCGCGCTCGGCGAGGCGCTTGAGGTTCGCGATGGGCAACTCCACCTTGCCGCGGGTCCAGTGGAAGAAACGTTCTTTATCCACGTGTTTGAGGTCCGCCAGCAGCAGATCCAGTGAGGGAAGGCTTTGCTCAATCTGGTGCCAGGGCACATGCAGGCAGCTCTCGACCGCGGTGTGCAGCCCTTCGGCCTTGCAGCGGGCCAGCAGGTTGGCAGCAAATTCGGGCTGCATAAACGGTTCGCCACCTGAGAGGGTGACGCCACCGCCGCTGCGCTCGAAGAAGGGGCGATCCCGCAAGATGGTGTCCATCAGGGTATCCAGGGTTTCATCGCGGCCGCACACCTGCAGCGCTTCGCTTGGGCAGAGGCCGCGCAGCCGTTCCATATCATCGGCCTTGAGGGCAGAACGGCTGAGCTGGATGCCCTCGCTGTCACGCAAGATTGCCGGACAAGCCTGGCTGCAGAGCTGGCATCCCTCGATGCACTGGCGCCGGTCGAGTAGTATGTCCGGCTTGGGAGAGCGGCTTTCCGGGTTTTGACACCAGCGACAGGCCAGCGAGCACCCCTTGAGAAACACCAGGGTGCGAATGCCGGGGCCATCGTGAGTTGAATATCGTTGCAGGTCGAAAATCATACCGCCTCCTTTTGTATTTGCATTCTATTTGCTTTCATTCGAAAGTTGATTTGATTTCGATCAAGCTGTTTGCAGATGTTTTCTCGCTAGAATGGCGACATATTGAACATCCCGTTAAGGAGTTAGAGATGGAGCTGTATCTCGATACCGCCGATGTGGCGGCAGTGCGTCGCTGGTCACGGATCCTGCCGTTGGCCGGTGTCACCACCAATCCTTCCATTACCGCCGCCGGGGGATTGCCGCTCTGTGAGCTGCTGCCCGCCTTGCGCGATGTGCTGGGGCCCAAGGCGCGCCTGTTTGCCCAGGTGATGGCCAAAACCGAAACCGAGATGGTGCGCGAGGCGTTCGCTCTGCGTGAGCTGGACCCGGATCTGGTGATCAAAATCCCGGTATGCGCAGAGGGGCTGGCGGCCATCAAGAGCCTGACCGCCAACGGTGTGCCGACTTTGGGCACCGCTGTCTATACCCCGCTGCAGGGTTGGCTGGCGGCGGTGGCGGGGGCAGAGTACGTGGCGCCCTACGTCAACCGGCTGGATGCCCAGGGGGGTGACGGCATCGCCACCGTGCAGGAGCTGCAACAGCTGCTTGCGCTGCACGCGCCGAACAGCAAGGTGCTGGCGGCATCGTTCCGTACCCCGCGCCAGGCGCTCGACTGCCTGCTGGTGGGTTGCCAGTCCATCACTCTGCCGCTCGATGTGGCGGAGCAGCTGATGAACGTGCCAGCGGTGGATGCGGCGCTGGTGAAGTTCGATCAGGATTGGCAGCGCGCTTTCGGTCGCTGATTGCCTGATTGCAGTGACAGATGGGGGAGGGTGAGGAGACGCAGGAGGGGATTGGGATTGACCGACTAGACTTGTAATAGGCAGTCAGATGCGCTGGCTGCCTTGCGATCTACCGGAGGTATCCCATGAGCGACCATCTGCTGCTCCCCCATGGTGAAGATCTGCGACGTGCGGTGCGCTGGCTCAGTGAGCACCACCAGTACGATATCGCCGCCATCGAAGAGGCCAGCCTGCGTTTCGATCTCTCGCCGTTGGATGAGGAGTTTCTGATCCGGCACTGGCTCGATAGCCAGCGCCAGTCGTGAGGACAGAGTTAGAAGAAGTTGGTGAGGTTGATGCCAAACTCTTTGGGGTCGACCGTGCACTCGATGCTCTCCTTCACACTCGATCTGGCCAGATCCAGCCACTGCACATCGAGGTAGTGGCGCTGGGAAGCGTGATAGATCACCTTGACCACCGGCTTGAGCGGCTGCTGCTCGTTGCGCTGCATCACGATGGCCAACCGCTGGTTTGAAAGCTGTACCAGCGTTCCCACCGGATAGACCCCCATGCACTTGATGAACTTGGTGACCAGTTCGGCATCGAAGTGCTGGTTGACTCCCTTTAGCAGAATGCGAAAGGCCTGGGTGGGTTGCATGCCAGCCTTGTAGACTCTGTCGGCAGTTACTGCGTCATAGACATCGACAACACCGCTCATGCGGGTATAGAGGGAGAGTTCATCCCCCTTCAGCCGCTGCGGGTAGCCAGTACCATCGAGCCGCTCGTGGTGGTTGGCGGCTACTTCCAGCATGGTTGGGGTGATGCCGGGGGTATTGCGGAGAATGTCGTAGCTATGCACCACATGCTGGCGCATGATGGCAAACTCCTCGTCGGTCAGCTTGCCCGGTTTGTTGAGCACCTCGTCCGGCGTCATGATCTTGCCCACGTCGTGCAACAGCCCTCCCAGAGTCAACTCCTTGAGCACGCTGCGCTCCAGCCCCAGATAACGGCCGAAGTTGGCCAGCAGGATGGCCACGTTCATGGAGTGCTCCATCAGATAGGCATCCTTGGCACGAATACGGGCCAGGCAGAGCATGGCATCGCCATGGGTGAACATGGTGTCCACCATCTCCTCGGCGACTTCGGCGAGCGGAGTGATGTCGATGGGCTCACCCGCTTTGAGGTGGCGAATGAACTTGCCTTGCAGCTCGCGCGCTTCCTGATAGAGGCGGCGGATTTTAAGCTCCCGTCCTTCGCCGTTGGCACTGGCCCGGCGCCCTACCTGGGCGCTGTTGGCATTGAGATCGGGGGAGGTAACGGCGTCACTCTCGGTACTGCCCAGCTTGCTGCGGGCCAGATCGATGCGTACCGTGAGCACCCCCTGACGCACCAGATTGGCAATTTGCGCCACGCTGGTCACCAAGCCCATCTGGGCGATCTCCATCCCACCTGTCTGGCTGGCGATAGCAATGACATACATGCCGGGTTTCAGCTGGTTGACGGGAATGACGGGATAGGATGCTTGAGACTTCATGAGGGCTTCCTGACTCTTATTATTATGAGTATCGTGCGGATGGATCACACCGGAGAAGTGTAACATCGGATGACCAGTTCGTCATAATTGGCAACCCCTTAACAGTGGCGTTGTCGCCCCCGCCCGATATAATGACGCCCCTTTACTTGTTGGACTCCGAGGTTGTGAATGCGGCTTGATAAATTTCTGTGCGATTGTTCCGATTTGACCCGCTCGCTGGCAGGCAAACTGATCCGTCAGGGCGAGGTCATGGTGGATGGTATTGTGGTCAAGCAGCCCGCCTTCCATATCAATGAGCAGAGCCAGATCGAGTTTGACGGCGTGCTGCTGACGCTGGAGCAGCGCAACCGCTATTTCATGCTGCACAAGCCGGAAGGGTATGTCTGCTCCAACGAGGATCCGGATCACCCGACCGTCTTCTTCCTGATGGATGAACCGGCGATGGGCAAGCTGCACGTAGTGGGTCGCCTCGACCTCGATACCACGGGTCTGGTGCTGGTGACCGATGACGGTCAATGGTCCCACCGCATCACCTCGCCGCGCCACGAGTGTGCCAAGACCTATCACGTCTGGCTGGCCGATCCGGTGAGCCCGGATGCAATCGAGCTGTTCGCCGAAGGGGTCTACCTGCGTAACGAGACCGATAAAACCCGTCCTGCCCAGCTGGAAATTCTCGGCGAGTGCGAGGCCCGCCTGACCATCCACGAAGGCAAGTACCATCAGGTCAAGCGGATGTTTGCCTCCATCGGCAACAAGGTCGTTGGCTTGCATCGCGAGCGGGTGGGCGGTTTGACGCTGGATGAAGATCTGGCACCCGGTGAATACCGCGAGCTGACCGCTGAGGAGATTGCCCTGTTCTGATCAGGGGGGGCCGGGTGTCAGTGAGTGCTGAAACCCAGCACCAGCGCGGTGCCCAGGGTGGCAATCAGTGCCCCCGCCCAGGCGGCAATGGATGGCCGCTCCCCCGAGTGCCACCACAACAGCGGCAGCAGCAGTACCGGTGTGGTAGAGGAGAGAATGGCCACCATGCCCACCTCGCCCTGCCGCAGCGCCATCAGGATCAGCGTCATCCCCAGCCCCATCGCCAGAAAACCGTTGGTGGCAATCATGGCGAGGATCTGGCGATTGACCGGTTTGAGCGGCATGGCCAGCGGCAAGCGCCCAAGCCGCAGGACGCAGTGGGCCAGCAGGGCACTGCCCATTCGGATACCCGATGCACTCACCGCATCCACCTCACCACTCATCATCACCGGCTTGGCGATGATGGCCCCCACGCTCTGACACAGTGCCGCCGTCAGGCCAAGGCCAATCCCCAGCGCCAGATTGCCACGGATCTGCTCCCACTCGTTGCTGCTACTGCGTCTGCCAAACAGGATCGCCAGCATCACGCCAGCAAAGACCAGCATGGCCCCCAGCAGTCGCCAGCCTGTCAGCTGTTCATTAAAGAGCCACAGCCCAAGCAGGGCGGAAAACAGCGCATGGCAGGAGAAGAGCAGGGCACTGCGTCTTGGCCCCAGCCGGTTCATGCAGGCAAACAGCGCCGTATCGCCCACGAAGATGCCGACCAGCCCCGAGATGGCGAGCAGGGGCAGGGCGCTTGCGGTGAGGGTTTGCCAGCCACCGGTGAGCAGACTCATGGTGCCGAGCATCAGGCTGACCAGAAACATGCGCCAGCGGCTGTAGGCAAATGCGCCGAGATGACGGGCCGGTTTGACCGAAATTAGCGCTGCAATTGCCCATAAACTGGCCGACGCGAGGGCCAGCCACTCATAACCCATAAAAACTCCTGAAAAAATTAACCCGAAAGACTCCATCTCCCGGGCAAGCCCGATACAATACGGGGCGTTTTCGGGGATAACAAGAGCGGTATCAGGCATTCATCAGGCGCGCCGTCGGCCTTCCCCTCCTGCAGTGGTTTTATTCGAGGTTTTGTCATGAGGTATGGTTTCTTCCCCAAGCTGGCGCAACGCTGGCTCTCCCCGCTATTGCTTGCCGTGCTGGCAGGGCCCCTGGCCCATGCCACCACCGTTGAGCAGCAGCCTTTGCTTGCCGATCGGCAAACCCTGGTCAAGGGCAACGGTGCCGAGCCGGAGTCGCTGGATCCTGCGCTGGTGCGCTCCGGTTTTCCGGGTGAGGCGGTACTGGTCGATCTGTTTGAAGGGCTGGTCAGCGAAGATGAGCAGGGGCATATCGTCCCCGCTCAGGCCCAGCGCTGGGAGGTGAGTGAAGATGGGCTGGAGTGGCGATTCTTCCTGCGCCCCCAACTGAAGTGGTCCAATGGCGAGCCGCTGGTGGCCGCTGATTTTGTCTATGCCTGGCGCCGTCTGCTCGATCCGGCCATCAACTCTCCCTCTGCCGGATTGCTGCTGGCCACGGGGATCAACAATGCGCAATCCATCTATGCCGGCGCGCTGGAGCTCGGCAATCTGGGCATTGAAGCGCAAAGCGATCAGATCCTGAAAATCACCCTGGAGCGGCCGGCTCCCTATTTCCTGCAGCTCATCAGTCAGCGCCCCTTTGTGCCGGTCAATCAGAAGGCGATTGCCAAATTCGGCAAACAGTGGACCGAGCCCGGCAAGCTGGTGAGCAATGGTGCCTACCGGCTGGCAAGCTGGACGCCAAACGAGCGGATCGAAGCCGAGCGCAATATCCACTACTGGGATGACTTTCACACCCGTATCGGGCGTGTCACCTACCTGCCGATCACCTCGCAACATGCCGAACGGCTGCGCTATGAGGCTGGTGAAATCCAGCTTACCAACAAGGTCTCCCTCGGCTATTACCAGAAGATGAAGCGCGAATATCCGGAGCGGCTCTGGGGCTTGCCGCTGTTTGGCACCTATCTCTATGCGTTCAATTTGAAGCGCCCCGAACTGCAGGATGTGCGGGTGCGTCAGGCGCTCTCCATGGCGGTTGATCGACAGCAGCTCATTGAATCAGTGAGCGGGCAGGATGAACAGGCGGCATGGTCGCTGTTGCCGGAGATGCCGGGTTACCCCCGGGTGATATTGCCTGTGGCGCTTGAAGATATGCCAACCCGCCAGGCCAAAGCGGCAGCGCTGCTGTCAGCGGCCGGGTATAACAGTGCGAATCCACTCAAGCTGAGCATTACCTACAACAGCGCAGAAACCCACAAGCAGATGGCGATGGCCATTGCCGCCATGTGGCAGAAGCTGGGGGTACAGGTCACCCTCAGCAGTCTGGAGTGGGGCGCCTATCAGGTGGCCAAGGATAGCGGTGATTTCCAGGTGGCCAGAAGCTTCCTGTTTGGCGATTACGTGGAGCCATCAGCCATGCTGGGCAGCTTCCGTTGTCAGGATCTGCGCAACGAGAGCGGCTACTGCAATCCCGACTTTGATCTGATGATGGAGCAGGCAGCCAATACGCTGGACAGCGCGAGCCGGGTTGAACTCTACCGGCATGCCGAACAGTTGCTGCTTGAGGAGGCGCCGATCCTCCCCGTGTATCATTACAATCAGATGAGACTGGTCGATCCCGCGCTGCGAGGGCTGCCCAGCCAGAATTTGAAAGGGACGATTGCCACCAAGGATCTCTATTTCAGCCCGCAGTGAGGAGCATTTCATGAAACTTGCCATCATTTCCGACATCCACGGCAGCATCATTGCGTTGGAGCGGGTGCTGACCCAACTTGACTCCTGGCAGCCGGATCACTATCTGCTGCTCGGCGATCTGCTCAACCATGGCCCGCGTAATCCTCTGCCGGAAGGGTATAACCCGGCGGCAGTGGCTGACAGGCTCAACGAGCTTGCGCCACAGATCATCGCGGTGCGGGGCAATTGCGATTCCGAAGTGGATCAGATGCTGTTGCGCTTTCCCATCACCGCCCCCTACAACCAGTTGCTGATCGATGAGCGGCGCTGGTTTGTCAGCCACGGTCATCTTTATCGCCCGGACGAGGTACAGCTACCGGCGGGTAGTCTGTTCATGAGCGGCCACACCCATGTACCTGTGCTGGAGTGGCAGGGGGAGCGGGTATTGATGAACCCGGGGTCGATCTGTTTCCCGCGCGGCGAGTTGCCTGCCAGTTACGGGAGCTATGAGGACGGGGTACTGCGCGTCAATGCGTGTGAGGACGGGCGAGAGTTGTTGCGACTGGTGCTTTAAAACGGAGTGCAAAAATGCAAGGCCTGATAAGAGATGTCAGGCCTTGATACCGTAAGAGCGGGTGCCAGAGCGAGTGTTACCCTTGGCGTCATAGGTCAGGCTGTTGCGATCACGCAACTGACTCAGAAAGGTTGCCAGACGACGGTTGGAGACGATGCTCAATTCAAGCAAGCGACCGTTGATATCATTTTGTGCCTGGCAGGCATCCAGTTTTGCGCGAAGCTGCGCCATCTCGTCGGGATAGGCTGCTAGCTGCAGTGCCAGTTCCGGCATCTCTGCCAGTGTCTTGTCCAGAGTTTCTATCGCAGCAAGCAATTGCTGTTTGCGCTCGGTCAGTGCAGGCAGGGCCAGTGCCTGATGCTGCTCGAGCAAGCTGAACTCCTCTTCCAGAATGCCTTGCATCTGGCTAAGGTAATCATCTTGGGTGTGCAGTAACGAAGGTAAGTCCATCATCCCAGAACTTTGTCCAGATTGGCCTCGAAACTGAACATCTTCTTGGCTACAGCGTCGCTGTTAACCTGATATTCGCCACTCGCGACGGCTTTTTTCAGTCGTTCAACCTTGCTCTCGTTGCCGGTTGAGGCGGTATTGAGGTTCTGTTGCATTTTTTGCAATTGTTGCGCCTCACTGGTCAAGGAGACGGAGTCCAGCTTGACAGTGGTCGCTTTGTTTTCGGGCGATGAGGTGACTGACTTGCTGCCTGTCCCTTGGCTATTAGCGGTATTTTGCAACCGATTATTCGCCAAGTTGTTGATATTGTTGATGGCCATTTTAGTTACCTTCGTCTGCTTTAAGATTTGCTTACCTGTTTATCGGTGCGGCAGGTCAAAACTTTAGAAAAAAAATTGTCAGGCTCCAGATATCAAAAAGTGACTGATGCGGCACCGACTGCTGTGACTTTACCTTCCACCGTTTTGCCGGAGCGAATATTGACGAGTTTGATGATCTCTCCGAAACTGCCATCTTGCAAGGCTCGGGCCATGGTTTTGATCTGGAAGTTGCTGTTTTCGGCTGTCAGGGTGACCTGATCCCCTTTACATATCACGCAAACCTGGCTCAAGCGGATGGGCTGTCCCGGTTTGATCTCCCGCTTGCTGCGTACCCCAATCAAAGGGGCCGGGTTGGTCAGATAGTCACCACGGATCAGGGTTTGATCCTGAAACGCCACTACCAGCTTGCTTTCATTCAGCAGATCCCCTTTGGCAATGGGGTCGGTGACAGTAACAAAGGGTTTTTGAATACTGACCCTTACCGGTAAGTAGACATCCCAGGGTTTTTCTTCCTCACACTTCATGTAAACAGTTGTATTACGACGAATTTCCATTTTTGCTGGCAAGCTGATGGTCAACAGATCATCGCAACGGGTTAGCGGGAGTCTCTCATCAAGGGTCGCGGCAGTGACCTCTGCTCTGGCATCCAGCGGCAGATCGAGTTGACCATAAACGAACTCTTGTGCCTGCTCTCTCAGATAGGTTGTGACATCCGAGGCATGGCTCGAGGATATGCTGCCAAAAAAGAGGCTGATGAGTAAAAGTCGGTTAATCATTTTCGCTCGTCGGTCGATAAGTTGTTCACGCATATCACCATATTTAACTATGATTGCTTCAGAATCTGTTTGTTGTCACATCGATAGTCTGACGCAATCCATCACGCATGCATGATTAATGCCAAGCGTTTTTAGGGAGTGTTTATGGCCAGTATCCTGGACTCGGTCAACCAACGTACCCAGCTAGTGGGGCAAAACCGGCTGGAATTGTTGTTGTTTCGTCTCAATGGACGTCAAAGATTTGGCATCAACGTATTCAAAGTGCGTGAAGTGTTGCAGTGCCCCCCCTTGACCGTGATGCCCAAGTTGAACTCCTGTATTCGCGGAGTGGCTCATATTCGTGGCCAGACTATCTCGGTCATCGATCTCAGCATGGCAATGGGCAAGCGCCCCATTGAAGATTTGAGCAAGTGCTTCATTATCATCTCCGAGTACAACCGCTCCATTCAGGGTTTTTTGGTGCACTCGGTCGAGCGCATCATCAATATGAACTGGGAATCTATCCTTCCTCCCCCCAAGGGGGCTGGTCGCATCAACTATATGACGGCGGTTACCGAGGTTGATGGCGAGTTGGTCGAGATCCTCGACGTTGAACGTATTCTCAACGAAATATCTCCGGTTTCTACTGAGGTCAGCCAGGAGCTGGTGGAGGCCAGTGTCGAGCATCCGACCTTGGGACGTCCCGTATTGGTTGCTGACGACTCTTCGGTTGCGCGCAAACAGGTACAGCGTGCGCTGGAGGCGATCGGAGTTGAATGCGTGCTGGCAAAAGATGGCCGCGAAGCATTGAACATGCTGCTGGAGATGACCAAAAATGGCCCTATCAAGGATCAGATTGCGCTGGTGATTTCCGATATCGAAATGCCCGAGATGGATGGCTATACATTCACTGCCGAGATCCGGAATAATCCCAATCTCAAAGATTTGCATGTTATTCTGCATACCTCGCTCAGTGGTGTATTTAACCAGGCTATGGTGCAAAAAGTTGGTGCAAACAACTTTATTGCCAAGTTCCAGCCTGATGAATTGGCCAAAGCCGTACAAAACGCACTCTAATTTAAAGAAGAACAGCTGCATGAAGACACTTTCGGATGACTTATACAAACAGTTCAGCAACTTTCTTGCGGTTCAGAGCGGGATCGTGCTGGGTGATAACAAACAGTATCTGGTGAAGAGCCGTCTTTCACCTTTGATGGCACAGTTTGGCATCGAGAGTCTGTCTGAACTGGTCACCCGTGCAATGAGTGTACGAGAGCGTGACCTGAAAATGGCGGTTGTTGATGCGATGACCACTAACGAGACCCTCTGGTTTCGTGATACATATCCGTTCCAGCTGCTGACCGACAAGATTTTTCCTGAATTGGGCAAAAGTGGTCGCCCTGTCAAGATTTGGTCTGCTGCCTCATCTTCGGGACAGGAGCCATATTCTATCGCCATGACGGCGCTGGAGCAGCAGATGAAGAAGCCGGGTACCTTGCCCGGTGGAGTGCAGATTGTCGGGACAGACATATCGACTACCATGCTGAATCAGTGCAAGGAAGGGGTATATGACAGTCTGGCTTTGGCACGCGGATTGTCGCCAGAGCGCAAGAAGATGTTTTTTGAGCCCTATGGTGACAACAAAATGCGGGTGGTAGAGCGAGTCAGAAAATTGACCACCTTTCGGCCGCTCAATCTGCTGGAGAGTTATAGTCTGCTCGGTAAATTTGACATCATTTTTTGCCGTAACGTGCTTATCTACTTTGCACCGGAAGTGAAGTCAAAAATCCTCAACCAGTTTGCATCCAGCCTCAATCCTGGTGGATACCTGATGCTGGGAGCGTCGGAATCGCTGGCGGGTTTGACTGACCGATTCGAGATGATTCGGTGCAATCCCGGAATTGTTTACAAGGTCAAATAACGTTGCAGCCCATGGTATTCAATGAGTTGTGATTGGTGACATTGTTATAAGAGAAGGAGGCACAGTGCCTCCTTCTCTCTTTATGGCTCCATTCTTATAGCTCCATTCGTGATGGCATTGCACCATGTTCCTATCTATCGCGCAGCAGATCCTTGCACTCCGTTTAAAGGCTTTTATAGCTAGGCTCGACGGCCCGCAGCATTTTGAAAATCGTCTGGCACATCTCTTGCAGGCAAAATATACCAAGCAGGAGGTGTGCTATGGCTTTTTCATTCGACAAGGCATTTGGTATCCATCAATACACGCTGGGTGTTCGCGCCAAGCGTGCCGAGGTGTTGTCCAGCAATATTGCCAATGCGGACACGCCAGGTTTTAAAGCAAGGGATATCAACTTTGCACAGGCATTGCAGGATGCCCAGCATAAACAGGGTTTTGGCCTGGTAACAACCAGTGAAAAGCACTTTGCCTTGAATATGGATGCCCCCGGTACTGTTCAATACCGCAATCCGTTGCAGCCTGATACGGGTGATGGCAACACGGTGGATGTGCAGCAGGAGCGGAGCGAGTTCTTGCGCAACAGTCTGGAGTACCAAACCTCCCTGGAATTTATGAATCGCAAGATCAGTGGCCTGCTTAAAGCCCTGAAAGGAGAGCAGTGATGAGTTTGTTCAAGGTCTTTGATATTGCCGGCTCGGCCATGAGTGCGCAGTCCGTGCGTCTCAATACGGTTGCCAGCAATATGGCCAACGCGGACAGCGTAAGCTCCAGCGTGGAAAACACTTACCACGCAAGGCGGCCAATTTTTGCCGCTCAGCTCGATCAGGCCATGTCAGACAAGCAGGGATCGGTCGGCGTTGAGGTGAAGGGCATTGTCGAGAGCAAGGCTCCACTGCTCAAGGAGTACAACCCCAACCATCCGATGGCGGACAAGGATGGCTTTATCTTCAAACCGAACGTCAACATGGTTGAAGAGATGGCTGACATGATCAATGCCTCGCGCAGCTACCAGACCAATGTACAGGTTGCAGATTCGGCCAAGAAGATGCTGCAGCAGACGCTCCAGCTTGGCAAATCCTGATAGGAGGGATGCAACATGGTCGACACCACAAACAGTGTGAACGGCATTGGCCGTACCACGACCCAGACCACAGGCACCACAACGACGCCGAAGAAAGAGCTGGATCAGGCTTCGTTTATGAAACTGCTGACCATGCAACTATCATATCAGGATCCCTTCAAGCCGGTGGACAATGCCCAGATGCTCTCCCAGATGGCTTCCATGTCTACCTCGGAGGGGATCAGCAGTCTGTCTACCCAGATGGGCAAGCTCAATGAGCAGATGATCTCCAGCCAGGCTCTGCAAGCATCTTCTCTGGTTGGCCAGAATGTACTCTTGCCCAGCAATGTGGGCTATCTGGACAAGGAGGGCCCTGTTTCCGGTGTCGTTCAGGTTGGCACGACCAATCAATACGCGGGTGTCAAGATTATCGTTGAAGACGAGGCGGGTCAGGTCATCAAGGAATTTAGCCTGGAAGGAGAACAGAAGGGCAATGTGGAGATCGCCTGGGATGGCACTGACAAGGCGGGCAACCGGGTCAAGCCAGGCAAATACGTGATCAAGGCCAGTGGCAGTGTGGATGGCAAGGCAGAAACTATTCCCACATACGCTTATGGCAAGGTCGACAGCGTTGCCCTGGGGAATGCAACAAATCCC
Source organism: Aeromonas sp. 603079 (assembly GCF_049172135.1). Taxonomy (NCBI): domain Bacteria; kingdom Pseudomonadati; phylum Pseudomonadota; class Gammaproteobacteria; order Aeromonadales; family Aeromonadaceae; genus Aeromonas; species Aeromonas sp. 603079. The sequence continues at coordinate 44,844 of NZ_JAAKPX010000022.1, forward strand.
ACAATGCTTAATTTGAAGGGACTGGGGAGCACCCTGCTGAGTTCCGTCCTGCAAATATCAGGCACCAATCCAAACCAGACGGCTACTCCGTCAAAAACCACGTCGACAGCATCGATCTAAGGAGCTGGATATGTCATTTAACAATGCCTTGAGCGGTGTCAACGCGGCACAAAAAGACTTGAACGTCACCGCTAACAACATTGCGAACGTCAATACAATGGGCTTTAAAGAGTCCCGTGCCGAGTTTGCGGATGTCTACGCCAACTCCATCTTTGTCAATGCCAAGACTCAGGTCGGTAACGGTGTGGCGACCGGTGCTGTTGCCCAGCAGTTCCATCAGGGTGCGCTGCAATTTACCAATAACGCACTGGATTTGGCCATTCAGGGGAACGGCTTCTTTGTCACCTCTGATGGTTTGACCAACCTGGATCGCACCTACACCCGTGCCGGTGCATTCAAGCTCAATGAAAACAGCTATATGGTCAACAATCAGGGCCACTATCTGCAAGGCTACGAGATCAACGCCGATGGCACACCCAAGGCGGTCAGTATCAATGCGACCAAGCCGATCCAGATCCCTGATCGGGCGGGTGAGCCGATCAAAACCAGCAAGATTGATGCAAGTTTCAACTTGCCTTCCACCGCATCGCCCCTGCCTGCAGGTAATGGTGCGGGGGATGCCTCCACCTTTGACCCTAAGGATTCCAAAACCTACTCCTCATCCACCTCAGTGGTGATTTATGACTCGCTCGGTGAACCTCACACTATCACCCAGTATTTTGTCAAAGAGGCAGATCCAACAGACCTGACCAAGCCAGCCAGCCCGACAGCTTGGCGCATGTATCTCTATCAAGGTGACAAGCCGGTCGATATCGTCGGAGGGGTGACGCCAACAATGGCCACAGGGTTGAATCCTGCACCTGCCGGTGCCCGAATTACCTTTGGTGCCGATGGTAAAATGATTACTCCGACCACACCGGCAAACATCCAAACGGAGCAGTTGGGGGCAGCAGGAGCGGGAATTATTACCAATGGTGCGGATCCTACCCAGCAGGTAGATATCACTTTCGGCACTGTGACCCAATATGCCTCACCGTTTGAAGTCAACAAGTTGTCACAGGATGGTTCCACTGTCGGCCGTTTGACCAAGGTCGAGATCACGCCGGATGGGATTGTCTCTGCAACCTACAGCAATGCCACCACCATCAAGGTAGCCATGGTGGCCATGGCCAAATTTGCCAACTCGCAAGGGCTGACCCAGGTGGGTGATACTTCCTGGCGGCAATCCCTGCTCTCCGGCGATGCTTTGCCGGGAACGCCCAATTCAGGCACCTTCGGTACCATCAAATCGTCGGCGCTGGAGCAATCTAACGTAGATTTGACCTCCGAACTGGTTGATCTGATCACTGCCCAGCGTAACTTCCAGGCGAACTCCCGCTCTCTGGAGGTCAACAGTTCGCTGCAGCAGACCATCTTGCAGATCCGTTAATTCCTCTCAGGCGACGGGGCACCTTGGGTGCCCCGTTTTTTTATCGTTCTCTACTGTCGAATGGCGTGGCATTCCCCTTCTGTTGGCATCCAAATTGCAGTTCTGCTGTCAGAGTCATCTGTTTGACGGAGAATCCCATGGATCACCTGCTTTATATCGCCATGTCCGGGGCCAAAGAGAACATGAACAGCCTGGCTGTTCGCGGTAATAACCTCGCCAATGCCAATACCACCGGCTTTAAATCCGATTTCGAGCAGGCCCGCAGCATGCAGGCCTTTGGTGAGGGGCTGCCCAGTCGGGTATTTGCCATGACGGAACGTCCCGGCCAGAACCTGCAGCATGGCATGTTGATGACCACGGGGAGGGATCTTGACGTGGCGGTGGATGGTCCCGGCTGGATTGCGGTGCAAGATCCGAAGGGGGGGGAGGCCTATACCCGTATGGGAAATCTGCAGGTCAATGCGACTGGCAACCTGCAGACCTCTACCGGCTTGAACGTCGTGGATGACGGTGGTCAACCCATCGTGCTGCCAATGCCGATGGAGAAGCTGGAGATTAACCGGGATGGCACCATCAGTGGCCGTCCTGAAGGGGCCGCCGCGAATTTGTCGGAAGATTTTCAGCGGATCAAACTGGTTAACCCGGCCGCCGATGCGGTAGAGAAGGGCCAGGATGGGCTTTTTCGGCGCAAAGATGGCCAGAATGAGCCTGCCTCTGCCAACGTTGGCCTGATCGCCGGCTCCCTAGAGGGGAGCAATGTCAATGTGGTGGATGAGATGACCAACCTGATCCGGTTACAACGACAGTTTGAAACCCAGGTCAAGATGATGAAAACGGCCGAAGAGAATGACGAGGCCCAAACCCAGTTGCTGCGTATCAGCTAATCAAGGAGTTACCTATGAATCCTGCACTCTGGATCAGCAAGACCGGGTTGGATGCTCAGCAGACCAATATTTCGGTCACCTCGAACAACTTGGCGAACGCCAGCACCGTTGGTTTCAAGAAATCGCGGGCCATTTTCGAGGATCTGCTCTATCAAAACATCAATCAGCCCGGCGGCCGTTCGTCGGCGGATACCGAGTTGCCCTCCGGCTTGATGCTTGGCGCGGGCGCCAAGGTGGTGGCTACCCAGAAAAACCACAGTCAGGGCAACGTACAGACTACGGATAATTCGCTGGATCTGATGATCAGTGGCCGTGGCTACTTTGAAATTCAATTGCCCGACGGCAGCCTGGCCTATACCCGTAATGGGCAATTCACCCTTAACAGCGAAGGCACCATAGTGACGCCGGGTAACGGTTATCCCCTGCAGCCAGAAATCCAGATCCCGGAAAATGCCCAGAGTGTCACTGTCGGCACTGATGGTCAGGTCTCGGTACAGCTGAAGGGGGATGGTGCTTCTCAAGTGGTCGGACAGATCACCCTGTCAGACTTTGTCAATGCCAGTGGTCTGCAGCCGATGGGTGAGAACATGTTTCTGGAAACCCAGTCCAGCGGTGCAGCCATTCAGGGAACTGCCGGGGCGGATGGCATGGGGGTCTTGAAGCAAGGGATGCTGGAAAGCTCCAACGTTAACGTCACCGAAGAGCTGGTGAATCTGATCCAGGCTCAGCGGGTCTACGAGATGAACTCTAAAGTCCTCTCTGCGGTGGATGGCATGATGTCCTTCCTGATCCAGCGGACCTAATGGGGGGAGCCATGATGAAAAGCGTATGGATGCTGGGGTTGCTGGTGTTGGGGGGGTGTAACAGTACCCCCAATACACCCAGGCCTGATGACCCCGAGTTTTCCCCCGTATACGGGGAGTCGGAGCTAGTCTCGGTGAGACCGACGGGTGCTATTTTTCAGCCGGATCAGGTTAATGGCATCTATTCGGATATCAAGGCGCACAAGGTGGGTGACATCATCACCATCGAGCTGGCCGAGTCCACTTCCGCCTCGAAGAAGGCAAATACCCAGAGTGGCAAGGATAACAAGTTCAATCTGGATCCGGTGACGCTGGGGGGCGTGCCTGTCACTGCCAGCCCCTATGATCTCTCCGCATCCATCGCTCAAAACAGTGCCTTCAAGGGGCAGGCCAAGGCGGATCAGAGCAACAGCCTGCAGGGCAATATTTCGGTCAGTGTGGCCAAGGTACTGCCCAATGGCAATCTGCTGGTACGGGGCGAGAAGTGGATCATGCTCAACAATGGCAATGAGTATATCCGTATCACAGGTCTGATTAGACCGGAGGATGTCACCTCGGATAACAGCGTGTCATCCCAGAAAGTGGCGAATGCCCGTATCTACTATGGTGGTACCGGCGATCTGGCCAATACCCAGGAACAGGGATGGCTTACCAGCTTTTTCAATGGTCCATGGTGGCCGCTCTAGGAGATGTTATGAAGTCACTCCGTTTGGTTACTCTGCTCTGCTGTCTACTGCCTTTGGGGATGGCGAATGCCGCCCGGATAAAGGACATCAGCTCAGTAGAGGGGGTGCGTAGCAACCAGTTGATCGGCTACGGTCTGGTCGTGGGTCTACCCGGTACCGGCGAGAAGAACAACGCCTTTACCGAGCAGACCTTCCGCACCATGCTCAACAACTTCGGCATCAAGGTCCCGGACAACATCAAACCCAAGATCAAGGATGTGGCGCCGGTGGCGATCCATGCGGATTTGCCGCCGTTTGCCAAGCCGGGCCAGACCATAGACGTCACTGTTTCTGCCATCGGTGAGGCCAAGAGCCTGCGCGGTGGTACGCTGCTGCAGAGTTTCCTGAAAGGGCTGGATGGGCGGGTCTATGCGGTCGCGCAGGGCAGCCTGGTGGTCGGCGGGTTGGGGGCCGAGGGGGCTGATGGCTCCAAGGTGGTGGTCAATACTCCGACCGTCGGCCGCATTGCCAATGGTGCCACCGTAGAGCGAGAGGTGCCCAATGCCTTCAGCCAGGGTGACACCATCACATTCAATCTCAATCGCCCCGATTTTACCACCGCGCGTCGGTTGGCCGATGTGGTCAACGATCTGGTGGGGCCCAATACTGCGCAGGCACTCGATGCCACTTCGGTCAAGGTTTATGCCCCACGAGATCCGGGTCAACGGGTCTCCTATCTGGCGACCATCGAGAACCTGGAGGTGGATCCGGCCAACGAGGCGGCCAAGATCATCGTCAACTCCCGCACCGGCACCATCGTTATCGGCAGTCAGGTGAAGCTCAAACCGGCGGCCATCAGCCACGGAGGCCTGACGGTGACCATAGCCGAAAACCAGCAGGTTTCTCAACCCAACCCGCTGGCGGGGGGCGAGACCACGGTCACCAACAACTCGACCATCAATGTCCAGCAGGAGCCCGGGCGGATGTTCAAGTTTGATACCGGTGCGACTCTGGATGATCTGGTCCGAGCGGTCAATCAGGTCGGGGTCGCCCCCGGTGATTTGATGGCTATCCTTGAGGCGCTGCAGCAGGCAGGTGCCATCGAGGGGCAACTGGTCATATTGTAACTGGCGGCAAGTGATTGCCACGGGTGGCAATGAGGTAAGCAAAATGGCGGAGTTTGACACCAACAGCGGCATGAATCTCGGGGTGGTGCAGGATATCAAGAACCTGGACCGTCTGCGCCAGATGAGCCACAGCAAAGAGGGACAGGCCGGGGCACTGCAGGGGGCTGCGCGCCAGTTCGAGTCAATCTTTACCCAGATGTTGTTTCAGAGCATGCGTCAGGCCAACGGGGTGTTGACTCAGGACAACCCGATGAACAGCAGCTATACCCAGTTCTATGAAGGGATGCTGGATGAACAGCGAGTGGCAGACATGTCCAGCAAGGGGGGGCTTGGATTGGCTGATATGGTGGCTAGGCAGCTCTCACCGGCGACATTTGTCCATCAGGATGGCCGGGTGCTCAAGATGCCGCAACGGACGGAACGGGTCTATAAACCCTACGAGCCACCCAAGACGGCTGCCACTGATTTGATCTCGGCATCAAAAGTTGGCAAAGATTTTGCTGAAAAAGAGATGACCGAGGGGGTCAAGGAGAGCCACGCACTCACTATGCCCCGTCGACCGCACCGCAGCATTCCGCCCATGGGACGCATGGCCAGCGAAGAGGGCAGTGCCGCCAGTAGTGGGGGCAAAGAGTTCGATACGCCGGAAGAGTTCGTTAATCGCCTGATGCCGCTGGCCAAGAAAGCGGCCGACAAGTTGGGGTTAAGCCCGGCGGTACTGGTCGCTCAGGCGGCATTGGAGAGCGGCTGGGGCAAACGGGTGATCAAGGATGGTGAAGGGCAGATGACCCATAACCTGTTTGGCATCAAGGCCGATCCTCGCTGGGAAGGGCCCAAGGCGGTAGTCAGCACCCTGGAATATGAAGAGGGAGTGGCGTCCCGCCAGAAAGCGGCGTTTCGTTCCTATGGCTCGTTTGAAGAGAGCTTCAACGACTATGTGGACTTTCTCACCTCCGGTTCCCGCTACAAGGGGGCCCTGGCCAGAGTGGACAGTCCGGATCGCTACTTCGAGGCGCTGCAACAGGCGGGTTATGCCACCGACCCGCACTATGCCAGAAAACTGAAACAGGTATTGCGCAGTGATGCCATTGCCCGATACAACGAGATGGAGCTGTAACATATGGCAAGCGATCTGCTTGGAATTGGTACATCGGGCGTGCTGGCACAGCAGCGCCTGCTGCAGAGCACCAGTAACAATATCGTAAACGTCAATAGCCAGGGCTATGTGCGTGAGCGTACGCTGGTGTATACCAATGCCATCGGTCTTGGCACAGGTGACATCAGGACCGAGCGGGTAATCAACAGCTATATGCAGGGAGAAGTGCGTCGCGATACCTCTGCCTTTTACGCATCCCTGACTCATTACGAGCAGCTGGCCGGCGTGGATCGCCTGCTGGGAGACACCAGCAATAGCGTAGGGGAGACCATCACCTCTTATTTCAAGTCCTTTCATTCGGCAAATGAATCACCCGCCGAGATCGGTGGCCGCAAGGTAGTGATGACGGAGCTGAGCGGTATGGTGAACCGCTTTCACACACTCTCGGCCCAGCTCGACAAGCAGAGCGATACCCTCAACACCCGTATTGAAGATGAGACCAAGCAGGTCAACAGTCTGCTCACCAGCATCAATGATCTCAACCAGGCGATCATCCGTACTCAGGGGTCTCCCGAAGAGAACCTGATGCTGTTTGATCAGCGTGACGAGGCGATCAGGCAGCTCTCCGAGAAGATGGATATCCGTACCGTAACCCAGGCTAACGGCAGCGTATTGGTCAATATGAGCACTGGTCATTCGCTGATCCTGGATGGGGGCGTTGCCCAGTTCAAGGTGGTGGCGGGCGATCCCGATTCCCGTGATCAGGAGTTGCAGCTGACTCTTGGCGACAATCAGGCTCTCATCGATCACGATACCTTCGGGGGGGCCATGGGAGGGCTGTTCAAGGCGCGTACCGACCTGGAGCCGACCAAGCGTGAACTGGGCCAGCTGGCCGTTGCGATGGCGGATGCCATGAACCAGCAAAACCGTCTCGGGATGGATCTGGACAACGAGTTGGGCAGCGATATTTTCACCCTGCCAACCAGCAAGGGATTGCCTTATGGCGACAACACAGGGTCGGTCGGAGCGAATGTCAGCTTTGTACCCGGCAAAGGAAGCTCTGTAACCCCCTTCGACTATGAAGTGCGCTTTAGCAGTGCGACCGGATATGAAGTGTTTTCGCTGGACAAATCTGGTAATCGCACCTCTGTGGCGACGGGCACCACGCCGCCAGCAACGTTTGAACTGGCTGGCCACGGGATCTCGATCGATCTCACCGGTACGCCAGCGGCAGGAGACAAGCTGCTGCTGCAACCAACCAAGGGGGCTGCTGCCGGGCTGGCTCAGCAGATCAACCGGCCGGAAGACCTGGCCTTGGCTGCACCTCTTAAAGTACAGAAGACTACCAACAACATCGGCAGTGCAGACATCAAGCTCGATGGCATCTTCAATACCGGAACGGGTTCCGGTTTTGGTACCAACAGCCTGGATCCCGCCGCTCCCCAGATCGTCAAGATCGGCAATAACGGCAATTATGAGGTGTATGCCGGTGATGGCACTACCTTGATCGGTGTCGCGCCGGCAGCCAGCAAAGGGCAGAATTTGATGGCCTCGATAGTAAACCCCTTTCCGGGTGGGCCTGCGGTCTACAGCAACCCGAAACAGAGCCCGGGCTACGAGTTCAGCATTACCGGCACGGTAGAACAAACCGACAGCTTCCAGCTTAGTTACAACACCAATGGTTTTGCTGATAACAGCAATGGTCTGGCAATGGCTGAGTTGCAGAACAAGGATCTGGTACGCAAAAGCACCAATGGTGGGACGACCAACGACAAGATGACCTTTAACCAGGCTTACTCCGGGTTGGTGATGGAAGTGGGTAACAATACCAGTCAGGCCAAAACCCTGCTCAAGGCTAATGAATCCAAGCTGATCCAGAGTACCGGGATCTACGAGAGCGTCTCCGGGGTCAATCTGGAGGAGGAAGCGGCCAATCTGATCCGTTTCCAGCAATCTTACGCGGCATCCGCGCAGGTGGTCAGTACGGCCAAAACCATCTTCGATACACTGCTTTCGTCCGTGAGGTAACGTCATGCGCATCACTACAAACATGATCTACGATCGGAATCTTTACTCCCTCACCAATACCAACGAGCGACTGGACAAGGCCTATCAGCAGCTGCAAACCGGCAACAAGTTTCAGAGCGCCGGTGAGGATCCGGCAGGCATGAGCCAGAAGATGGCGCTGACCAAAGAGATTGAACTGTTTAAACAGTACGGGGTGAATGGCAGTTTGCTGCAGAACAGTCTGGGGCATGAAGAGACGGTATTGGACTCTCTCAATACTGCGATGCTCAGTGCCCAGACCCTGATCCAGAAATCCAATAATGGTGCCATTAGCCTGGATGACCGAAAGGCCATTGCCAGTGAACTGGAAGGGTTGCAGCAGCAAATGTTTGACCTGATGAACAGCAAGAACTCATCGGGTGAATTTATTTTCGGGGGCAATCAGAGCAAGACCCAGCCCTATGTGAAAGATGCCAACGGTAAATACATTTATCAGGGAGATCCTGGCCAGCGAAATATTCAGGTATCGCCCACAGTGCAAATTGCTGCCAATGACTCCGGACAGGATCTGTTTGAAATCGTAGCAACCAGAAGAACCGCCAGTGCCACCAGTGCGAATATCAAGGTAGGGGTCGGGGATCAGGGGGATTTTGATAATTTCTATAAATCCAGTTACGACCCGGCACTGCCCAGCAACACCTACACAGTCTCCACCACAATTGGCCCGCCCGATACCTATGATATCAAGGATGCGGGTGGCAATACCCTGCAGACAGGTAATTACACTCCCGGTACCAAAATACCGTTCAATGGTCTCGAACTGACACTGGATCAGCCTGCAGGTGGTGCAGCACAGCAGTTTGCTCTCAATCCTCCCAAGAATGACAACGTGTTGAACGGGATGTCAGACTTCATTACGGCTCTGCGTGATCCCAATATTTCAGCCGAGAGTTTTGAGCAAAAAGTGGCCGATGCCACCGTTCATATGAAAAATGCCCGTTTGAACATTGATCATGGGCTGGGTGAACTGGGTGGCCGGATGAACAGTCTGGAGCAGGTGATGGGTTCCAACGAGGGGTTGAGCACCCTCAATGCCGAGGCGAGAGCCAAGGTGTCGGAAGCCGATCTCTATGAGGTAATTTCAGCACTGTCAAAAGAGGATGCGGCATTGAGTGCCTCGCAGCTCTCGTTCAGCAAAATAAGTCGTCTGACGCTATTTGACTATATTCGCTAAGAAAAGGCCCCTATGGGGCCTTTTTGCTATGCATCCCCGGCAGAGTTCCCCTGATATGTTCCGACAATTGTAACAAGCTGTTGCCATACCCTGTTTCCTGGTTGAGGCGGGGTTGACCTCCCTGTGGGATTGGATAATCATGCCGCCCGCACAACAGAGGGTTGTGCATATTATTTGCAGCATCTCGTTAGGCGAGGCTCCTGTATAAACACAGGCCACTGATCTCACGACGTCCAGAGACGCCCAAGATCAGGACAGTTTTCATCGGATTAAGGTGTAAACCCAAGTGGCTTCCGGCATGCCGGATACGTTATGCAGTGCTAAAGCTGGTACGTGGGGATGATGACACGCCGAACGGCGTCATTTCCTGCCTATTACTCGTCAATCAAATTGCTGTTTTCTTTCAGACAGCGAACGGTCTCCGCTCGCGCTCAGGCTTGCCTGAAATCACATGAGGTTCTTTGTGATGAAGAAAACACACACCATTCTCAACCGTCATCAACTGCTCGATCTCGCCAGCCTGCAAGGCTGGCTGGAACACAATCTGGATCCGGTTCAGCGCGCCGATCAGCTGCTGACCCTGCGTCCGGAAGAGCTCAACTGCATCTTTGACACCTTGCCTGCGTCAGAAGGGGCAGAACTGATCGCTTCTCTCTCCGCAGAGAGTGCCGGTCGCCTTTTGCTGCGGCTCCATGGCAGCATCGTCAGCGTGTTGCAGGAGGCTATTCCCCGTCGCGAAATGGTGGCTATCCTGCGCAAACTGAGTCGTCAGGATCGCACCATGTTGCTGGCTCGCTTCCCGACCCAGGCGCAGGCCATCTACTACTCACTGCTGGATTGGCCGCCTGAGTCCGTCGGGGCCAATATGCGCCACGAGTATCTGGCAGTGAGCGAACAGGATTCCGTCGGCAAGGCCAAGCAGCTGATCCACGATGCCTGGGACAATGCCCAGCTGTTCCGCCACATCTATGTGGTCAACGTGGATGGCCGTCTACAGGGGAGTATCTCGCTCAAGAGCTTGCTGATTGCTGACCCCGAGGCCAGTGTCGCTAACCTGATGGACCGAGAGACGGTGCGGATCAACGCTCGGGCTGATCAGGAGCTGGCGGCGCGCCTGCTGATCGACCGCGACCTGTCGGTATTGCCGGTCGAGGATCAGGGGCGACTGGTCGGTATTTTCCACGTCGATGATGCCGCCGACATCCTGGAGCTTGAATCTACCGAGGATGCCGAGATGCAGGGTGGCTCATCACCGCTCGATACCCCTTACTTGCAGGCGACCCCCTGGCAGTTGTGGCGCAAACGGGTGGGCTGGCTGCTTATCCTGTTCGTGGCGGAAGCTTACACCGGCACCGTGCTGCGGGCATTCGAGGAGCAGCTGGAAGCCGCCATCGCGCTGGCCTTCTTCATTCCGCTCCTGATCGGTACTGGCGGTAACAGCGGCACCCAGATCACCACCACCATAGTACGTGCCATGGCGGTCGGGGAGGTGAGTCTGCGCAATCTCGGCACCGTGCTGAAAAAGGAGCTCTCCACCGGTCTGCTCATCTCGGGGGCCATTGCCATGGCGGCCTGGGTACGGGCATGGAGTCTCGGCGTCGGTCCCCAGATTGGCATGGTGGTGACCTTTACTATCATCGCCATCGTGCTCTGGAGTGCCACGGTCGCATCCATTATTCCCATGGTGCTGCGTCGTTTCCGCATCGATCCGGCGGTGGTCTCTGCACCCTTCATCGCGACGCTGGTGGATGGTACCGGCCTTATCATCTACTTCGAGATGGCCAAGCTGTTGCTGCCCGAGTTGCAGTAACCGGGAGATTGAGATGCAAAAGGCAGCCATTGGGCTGCCTTTTGCATTTATCTTTTTCCGGTTTAGCCGAGCTGGAACAACAGTGGCCAGCCCTGCTCCTGGCAATAACGATGCTCCTTCTCCAGATTCTGCATCAGGAGACGGTTCTCCTCGCACCAGTCGATCGGCAGGGTCACGACCAGCTGATCCCCTTGCACTGCGACTTTCCACTCAGGCAGCAGGTTGTCCTGACGCTTGTGGTGAGCGGCGACTGCGAGGCGCAGGATGCGGATGCAGCGCAGCACCGTCTGCATGTCGTGGTTGGGTAGGGGCGGCAGCTCGGAGAGCTTGAGCCCCTTGCGCTGAAAGCGTACCAGCGCAGCCAGCAGCGCCTGATCGTCCTGGTTGAAGCCAGGCAGGTCGGTGTGTTGCAGGATATAGGCGGAGTGGCGATGAATGCCGCTGTAGTTGATGGCAAGGCCAATTTCGTGAAGCCGGGCCGCCCAGCCGAGGATGGCTCGATAGGGCTCTACTTCCATCTGCCAGGGCTCTTGCAAGGCATCAAACAGGGTCAGTACGCTCTGCTCCACCCGGGCTGCCTGTTTTTTGTCCATCCGGTAGTGGGTACCGAGCGCCTGTGCGGTACGCTCGCGAATATCGTGGTGCTGCAAGCGCTCCTCGAATTCATAAAGCAACCCTTCACGCAGCGCACCGTCGGAGTAGTCGAGCCGCTCGATGGGCAGCGAGGTAAACAGCCCGAGCAGGATGGCGACCGCAGCGGCAAACACCTCCTGACGCTCCTCGGTAAGCCCGACCAGTTTGAGGTTATCGACTCGCTTGCGCTCAATCATCAGCGCCTTGAGCCGCTCCAGCCCCTCCAGCGTAATGCTGCCGTCAGTCAGCCCTTCGCCTTGCAGTACATCCCGTATCGTACGAATGGAGCCTGAGCTGCCAAGGCAGCTCTGCCAGCCCAGCTTGCGGTACTGGTTGACGATGGGGGCGAGCTGGTGCTGCGCCTCCAGCACGGCATTGGTGAAGTGCTTGTCGCTCAGCTTGCCGCTGGCGAAGAAGCTTTGGGTAAAGCTGACGCAGCCCATCTTGCGACTGGTGAGGGCCTTGTGTTCAAACCCTTCACCGATGATGAGTTCGGTGCTGCCGCCGCCGATATCGATCACCAGTACCTGGCCCTCGATATGCTGGGTATGGGCAACCCCCTGATAGATGAGCCGTGCTTCTTCCTGCCCGCTGATGATCTCGATGGGGTGGTTGAGCACCTTGGCTGCTTCACTCACAAATTCGCGCGCGTTGCTGGCACGGCGCAATGTGTAGGTACCGGCGATGCGGATCTGATCCGGTTTGATGTTGGTGAGCCGCTCGGCAAACAGCGACAGGCAGGCGAGGCCGCGTTCCATCGCCTCCGGGCTCATCCGCTTTTGCTCATCCATCCCTTCCGCCAGCCGCACCCGCTCCTTAATGCGATCGACGATGCGAAAACGCCCTTCGCTCAGATGGGCGATCACCATATGAAAACTGTTGGAGCCGAGATCCACGGCGGCATAGAGACTATTGTCCATTGTTTGACTCGATACGTTTGAGATAGTCGTAAATAGCCACCTGAGAGCGGATCTTGCGGCGGTTGCCCCGCTTCACATATTCGTTCTGCTGGTCGGCATCGATGACCCGCGCCTTGCAGGTATCACTCAGTTGTAGCTCGAGAATGTCCATGATGCGCTGCTTGAGCCGCTCGTCATAAATGGGGGTGCCCACCTCGATCCGGCCGTCGATATTGCGGCTCATCCAGTCGGCGCTGGAGATATAGAGCTGGGGGTTGCCCTTGTTGTGGAACACCATCACCCGCGGGTGCTCGAGGAAGCGGTCGATGATGCTGATCACCTTGATGTTGTCACTGAGGCCCGGTACGCCCGGACGCAGGGCGCACATGCCACGGATGATCATCTGGATCGGTACTCCCGCCTGACCGGCGGCATAGAGGCGGTTGATGAGATCCTTGTCCACCAGATTGTTGATCTTGAGGATGATGCCGCTCGGCTGGCCCGCCTTGGCGTTGGAGAGCTCGTTGTCGATGAGGCGATAGAGCTGACGGCGGCTGTTGATGGGGGAGACCAGCAGGTGGTTGAACTTGTAGCGCCGATAGGGGTACTCGATGTATTCAAACACCCCTTCCACTTCGGCGGTGATATCCGGATTGCGGGTGAGCAGCGAGAAGTCGGTGTAGATCTTGGCGGTCTTCTCGTTGAAGTTTCCGGTGCCGATATGGGCATAGCGCACCGCCTCGCCATTTTCGTGACGGGTGATGAGGCAGAGCTTGGAGTGGATCTTGAGGCTCGGTACCCCGAACACCACCTTGACTCCGGCATCGGTAAGGATGTTGGCCCAGTCGATGTTGGCCGCCTCGTCGAAACGGGCGCGCAGCTCGACCACCACGGTCACCTTCTTGCCGTTGTTGGCGGCATCGATAAGGGAGTGGATGATCCGCGACTTCTTGGCCACCCGATAAATGTTGATGCGAATGGCGCTGACCGCCGGATCGAACGCCGCCTGGCGCACTAGCTCGGTGAAGTGGTGGAACTTGTGATACGGGTAGTAGAGCAGAATATCCTGCTTGGTGATGGCATCGAAGGCGTTGACGAAGCCGTCAAAATCGCGGCAATCGAGGGCCGGCAGTTTGGGGTTTTCCAGATAGTCACGACCCACGTTGGGGAAGCCGATGAAATCCTTGAAGTTGTGATAGCGCCCACCCGGCATGATGGCGTCGTAGGAGCTGATCTGCAGCTTGAGTTTCAGGAAGCTTATCATGGCGGCGGGCATCTCCCGCTCGTAGACGAAGCGCACCGGCATGGCGGTGAGGCGCTGCTTCAAGCCGTCACTCATCTTGTCCACCAGGCTCAAGTCCAGCTGGTCGGAGAGATCATATTCGGCATCCCGGGTCAGCTTCACCGCATAAGCGGCAATCTCGTCGTAGTCGAAGAAGCCTTTGAAGATCTCGTCGAGGCAGAAGCGGATGACGTTATCAAGAATGATGATCTGCTTCTTGCGGCGGGTCCCTTCCGGCGGCAGCTGGAAGAAGCGGGGCAGGTCGTCGGTCGGCACTTCCACCAGAGCGTACTGGATCACCTGACCGTTCTTCTTCATCTCGATGGCCAGATAGGTGTACTCATCCTTGAGGAATTTGACCGGATTAACCTCTTTGTTGAGCAGGATCGGGATGATGTGGCGCAGCACCTTCTCCTTGAAGAAGACCCGCAGCCATTTCTGAATGGCATCGGAGAGCTGGTTCTCGTTGACCAGAAAGATGTTGTGGCGGGCCAGCGCGATCAACAGCTCCTTATAGGTGTTGTCGAACGCTTCACCGAGCGCCATCACTTTTTGCTGGATGGCGCGCAGCAGCACTTTCGCTTCATCGTCGCCACCATGTACTTCATTGATGAGGATGCGACGCTTGACGTCCGATACCCGTACCTTGAAGAACTCATCCTGGTTGGAGGAGAAGATCCCCAGAAAACGAACCCGCTCGATGAGGGGCACCGTCTTGTCCATTGCCTCTTGCAACACCCGTTCATTGAATGAGAGCCAGCTTAGCTCTTTCTCTTCATACTGCTTGTCGGTGCTCATCTTGTGCCTCTGTTTCAGGTCGCGTCTGCGCGGCAGTTATGGCGTTAATATATGACAAATAAATGACAGTATTGTTACTGCTCGCTGAACGCTTCGTCGATGTCGACCACCAGATCGTCGGAGAGGGATTCCAGCGCGGTGATCAGCTTATCCATCGCGAGCCCGTCGGGCAGGGCAACCAGCGCATGGGCATAGAAGAGCGGGGCGCCGGAGTGGGGAGCCGGTTCACAGCCGGTGGTGAGATCGGCCACGTTGATCTCGAGCTGGCGCAGGATGCTGGCTACTTCATGGACGATGCCGGGGCGGTCGTTGCCGGTCACTGTCATCATGACTTGATGGGCTGGCTCGGCGGTAGGTGTCCCTTCGGCAAAGCTGATGGTCAGACCCGGTAGCAGGGCCAGTGCTTCGCACAGGCTGCGATAGTGCTCATCGGGGACAGAGACATGGAGGATACCGGCAAACTGTCCCGCCAGTTCGCTCATGGCGCTGCCCAGCCAGTTGCCCTGCTCGCTGCTGATGACTGCAGCCAGACTCTCGACGATCCCGGGTTTGTCTGCACCGATCACGGTGACCACCAATTGCTTTTGCATCCTGCTCTCCTTGAAATGGGATTTCTTGCTCTATCCCTATTGTGCCTGCTGGGGCTGGTCATATGAACCCCCGCCTGCTGACAAATAGATAAAAAGACGGGACTTTTCACTTTCTATACACGGGTCTGCTGCCTTGCTCCGTGGCGGCTGTGGTAAAGTAATTCCCCTTTCGTGTCGTGAACTGGATCGTGCTCTCATGAATACCCTTGTCCTATCGGGATTGCTGTTGCTGGCGCTGCTTGTGCTGGCGATCTTCTGGAGCAGAGGCAGACAGCAAAAGCGCCTGCCCTATGATGTGCAGGAGACCCTGTTCAGTCCCGCCGAACGATCGTTCCTCGCGGTGCTGGATCTGGCGGTGGGTGACAAGGCCCGGGTCTTTGCCAAGGTAAGAGTGGCCGATGTGCTGACGCCGCAGGCCGGGATCGGCAAGAGCAAATGGCAGCAGCACTTCAACAAGATCAGCGCCAAGCATTTCGACTATCTGCTTTGCCACCCTTCTGATCTCTCCTTTATCTGTGCCATCGAACTCGATGACAGCTCCCACCGCCATCAGAAGCGCAAGGCGCGGGATCTCTTTCTGAAAACCGCCTGCGACAGCGCCGGTCTGCCCTTGCTACAGATCCCGGCAAGTGCCAGCTATCTGGTGGAAGAGCTGCGCGAACAGATCCTGCCGCTGCTGGTCAAAACCAGCGAACCCTTGATTGACGATCTGCCGCACGGGGCGCGCCGCGAGCCGACGTTCAACCCTCTGCTGCTGGATGGTGTGGATGTTGGTGCCGGGATGCGTGGCCGCACTGCCCATGCCGAGGCTGTCTCGTCCTCGTCGCTCCACGAACCTGCCATCCGGGCCAAGGGGATGGTGGAGACACCACAGAGTGAGGGTGAGCTGGTCGATGGACTGTTCGCCGATGTAGAGGAGGACGAGGAGCTCGAGGTGCAGCATTGCCCCCGTTGCGATGCGCCGCTGGTGGAGCGGGAGGCGAAAAAAGGCCCCCACGCCGGTCGACTCTTCCTGGCCTGTAGTCGTTTTCCCGAGTGTCGTTATGCGGCGCCGCATCACCACCACAGCCACTGAGTTCATCTGACCGTGCTGCATGCTGCCCTCTGACGAGGGCAGTTTTCTTTCCGCCATTGGCGGCGTTTGCTAGCGGCGCCAATGCAGAAAATTCCTCGGCAAAATTTATCTAATCTCCCGTTTCTATCGATACACTTAGCCTGAATACGACAATTTTTGACAATGTGTCGGTTTTTTGGCACTTTGTGTGCCTGCAAAAAGACAGTCAGTAGCTGTTTTATTACTAAATAAAACAATAAGTTAGTTCAGGATATCGCGAGGGATGGATATGGTGGAGATGGGCGTGTTGATTGTTGATGCCGATGCGCAGCGGCGCCAGCAGTTGGGAACCGTGCTCTCGTTTATGGGGATCCTGTGGCAGGATGTCGCAGAAGGGGACCTGGATGTCGCCATCGAATCTTCTGGCCCACTGCAAGGGGTGCTGGTGGGTGAACTGGCAGGTCGCACCTTGCCCGAGTTACTTGCCGCTTTCCCTCGTACCCCCTTTATCTCGCTGGTTGAGGCGGAACTGCCCAACAGCAACTTTATCGGGGTCGCGCTCTCGCCTTTTACCTATGAATCCCTCACCCGTCATCTGCACTTCTGTCAGGCTTTTGTCTCTCTCCATCCCCGTCAACAGACCCACGACAAGGGGCAGACGTTGCTGCGTTTGCTGGTGGGCAAAGGGAAGGGGATCCAGGAGGTTCGCCGCCTCATCAGCCAGGTGGCCGAGACCGATGCCAACGTGCTGATCCTTGGTGAATCGGGAACCGGCAAAGAAGTGGTGGCCCGTGCCATTCACGAACTCTCGGCCCGCAGTAGTGGCCCCTTTGTGCCTATCAACTGTGGTGCCATTCCTGCCGAGTTGCTTGAGAGCGAACTGTTCGGTCACGAGAAGGGAGCCTTTACCGGCGCCATCGCAGCTCGTCGCGGTCGTTTCGAGCTGGCGCAGGGGGGCACCCTGTTCCTCGACGAGATTGGCGACATGCCGATGCCGATGCAGGTCAAACTGCTGCGGGTATTGCAGGAGCGGCTGTTCGACAGGGTCGGTGGTGGCAAGCCCATTCAGGCCGATGTGCGCATCATTGCGGCGACCCATCGGGATCTGGAGGCATTGATCCGCAGTCAGGGTTTTCGTGAAGATCTCTACTACCGCCTCAACGTCTTCCCCATTGAGACCCCGCCACTGCGGGATCGCATCGATGACATTCCGCTGCTGCTGCAGGAGTTGCTCAACCGTCACGCGGAGCAGCACCACAGTGTGATCCGTCTGACCCAGCGGGCGCTGGAGTCGCTGATGCAGTACCCCTGGCCGGGCAATGTGCGCGAGCTTTCCAACCTGCTGGAGCGGCTGCTTATCCTCTACCCGCAACAGATCGTCGATGTGGCGGATCTGCCGAGTCGTTATCGTCTGTTGCCGAGCGAGCCGCGGGATGAGCGGCTGACCGAGATGGATGAGCGGGATGCGCTGGCGGCGGTGTTCCAGGAGCCGCCGGAGCTGGATCACCCCCTCGCCTCTGCCCGCACCATGCAACTGCCGGAGGAGGGGGTCAATCTCAAGGAGATGCTGGCCGACCTTGAAGTGGAGCTGATCCGCCAGGCGCTGGAGTCGCAGGACGGGGTGGTGGCCCGCGCCGCCGATCTGCTCGGCATGCGCCGTACCACCCTGGTAGAGAAGATGAAAAAGTACGGGATGAGCAAGGACGTTTAAGGGTCAAAGCCTTGACGTTAACATGCAATCTATTGCTTTAATTGAAATAATTTAGTGGCATGGAAATTGAATAACCTGACCCAATAGCCAGTTTGAGGTCAGGTTTATGACGATCCAGCAGCAGGACATGCCACTCCAGTCCCACGAAGTGAGCCAGCTCTATGCCATCTTCAAGGCGCTCCCCACCGGGGTGTTGCTGCTTGACGGGGCTGGGGTGGTCACCCGCGCGAATCCGGCAGCCATCTCCCTGCTGGGGGAGCCGCTGGAAGGAGAGCTCTGGCGCCGCATCATTGCCCGCTGTTTTGAACCACGTGAGGATGATGGCCACGAGATCTCCCTGCGCGACGGACGACGGGTCCAGCTTTCTACCCAGCCGCTGCCGGATCAGAGCGGCCAGCTGGTCTTTATCAATGACCTCACTGAAACCCGCAAGCTTCAGGATCGCATCAACCACATGAAGCGGCTGTCGGCGCTGGGCAATATGGCGGCTTCGCTCGCCCACCAGATCCGCACTCCGCTCTCCGCCGCCATGCTCTATGCCGCCAACCTGGCCAACCGTACCCTCAAGCCGGAGTCCCGCAGCCAGTTTCAGCAAAAGCTGATGGCCCGCCTCCAGGATCTGGAGAAGCAGATCAACGACATCCTGCTGTTTGCCCGCAATGGCGACAATCAGGTGGTCACCCCCATCTCGGTACAGGGCTTGCTGGCTGAAGTGCAGGCTGGTGCCGAGGCTTTCTGTCAGCAACAGGGCTGCGAACTGCACATGGAGGCGCCGGAGCCCGATCTCTGCCTGCTGGCCAACAGCAGCGCACTGGCGGGCGCCATCAACAACCTGATCGCCAATGCCCAGCAGGCGGGGGCCACGTCACTCTTGGTCAGCGCGGTGCGCAGTGGTGTCCGGGTGGAGATGCGTGTCATCGACAATGGCAAGGGGATCCCTTCTCACCTGCTTGGTCAGGTATTCGAACCCTTCTTTACCACCCGCTCCCAAGGCACAGGCCTCGGGCTGGCTGTGGTGCAATCCGTCGTGCGTGCCCATCAGGGGGAGGTCGGTGTGGCCTCGGTTCCCGGTGAAGGCACCTGTTTTACTCTGTCGTTCCCCCTGCATCAGCAGCAGGTGCAACTTGGAGGTGCAGCATGAGCCTTGTTAAGGAGCTGTGCCTGCCGAGAGGGAGCCATATCAATGCGGCCAGGTTGGCTGTCGTGGGAGGTGTAGCATGACTCAGGCCCGGATCCTGGTTGTAGAAGATGACAATGGCCTGCGCGAAGCGCTGGTGGATACCCTTTTGCTCGGCGGTTATGAGTGCCGTGAAGCGGACAGCGGCGAGCGGGCTCTGCTGGCTCTCTCCCGTCAGCCGTTTGACATGGTGATCTCCGATATCCAGATGGGGGGAATGGACGGCCTCACCCTGCTGGCGACCATTCGCCAGCAATATCCGCAGATACCTGTGCTGCTGATGACCGCCTACGCCAATATCGACGGCGCGGTGCGCGCCATGCGCGAAGGGGCCATCGACTATCTGGCCAAGCCCTTTTCGCCGGAGGTGCTGCTCAATCAGGTCAGCCGGTATGTGCCCGCTCAGAAGGTGGAAAAACGTGCCGTGGTCTACGGGGATCCCAAAACTGCCGAGCTGTTCCAGCTGGCGACCCGGGTGGCCAGAAGCGAAGCGACCGTGATGGTGACCGGCCCGAGCGGGACGGGTAAAGAGGTGCTGGCCCGTTACATTCATGACAACTCCAGCCGCGCCGAGCTGCCCTTCGTCGCCATCAACTGTGCCGCCATTCCGGAAAACATGCTGGAGGCGACCCTGTTTGGCTACGAGAAGGGCGCCTTCACCGGTGCGGTACAGGGGTGCCCAGGCAAGTTCGAACAAGCGCAGGGAGGCACCCTGCTGCTCGACGAGATCACCGAGATGGATCAGGGGCTGCAAGCCAAATTGCTGCGGGTGTTGCAGGAGAAAGAGGTGGAGCGGCTCGGCAGTCGCAAGATGATCCCGCTGGATGTGCGGGTCATCGCCACCAGCAACCGGGATTTGAAAAAAGCGGTGCAGGATGGCCTGTTCCGCGAAGATCTCTACTATCGCCTCAACGTCTTCCCGCTGCGCTGGTCTGCCCTCTGCGAGCGGCCCGGCGACATTCTGCCACTGGCGGAGCATCTGCTGGCGCTTCATGCCAGTCAGCAGGGACTGCCGACACCACAGCTGACGGACGCCTCGCGGGAACGGCTGCTGGCCCACCCCTGGCCCGGCAATGTGCGGGAGCTGGACAACGTGGTACAGCGCGCCCTGATCCTCACCCCGGACGGGGTCATTGATTGTGACCACCTCATTCTGGAGGAGCTGGATGAGCAGGAGATGGAGTTTGTCAGCGTGGAGCGCAGCTATGGTGGCGATCGCCTCGGCAGCGAGCTCAAGCAGCAGGAGCACCAGATCATCCTCGACACCCTGCAAGATTGTAACGGCAGCCGCAAGGCGGTGGCCGACCGACTCGGCATCAGCCCGCGCACCCTGCGCTACAAGCTGGCCCAGATGCGGGAGGCGGGGATCGATCTGCCAGCCTGAGGCCGGGAGGGAAACCGCACTGTGTGGGGGCTGTCATGGTCTTGACGGCCCGGCTCGATTATCATGGGGCCCTTGGCGCTTTGAGCCTGGGCCCTGTTTTTATTGGTAAAGCAGAGGACCGAGCCTTAATAAGGGACCCCTATGATCTCTCATCGAAAACTCGAAACCGTACTGAACCATCTGCTTGAGCCCCACGCCATCAAGGATTACTGCCCCAACGGCTTGCAAGTGGAGGGGCGCGAGCGCATTCGCAAGGTGGTGACCGGTGTCACCGCCAGTCAGGCGCTCATCGACGCGGCGGTGGCTGCCGAGGCCGATGCCATTCTGGTCCATCACGGCTACTTCTGGAGCGGTGAACCGGCCCAGATCACCGGCATGAAGCAGCGTCGGCTCAAGACCCTGCTGACCCACGATATCAACCTGTTTGCCTACCATTTGCCGCTGGATGTCCATCCCGAGGTGGGTAACAACGCCCAGCTCGCCAAGCTGCTTGACATCAAGGTGCGTCGCGGTCTGGAGCCGTGGAACAGCAAGAGCGTCGCCATGGTGGGCAAGCTGGAAGAGCCGATGAGTGGCGCCGACTTTGCCAAGCTGATTGCCGAGCGCCTTGGCCGTGAACCACTCTATTGTGGCGATACCGGCCCCGAGCTTATCCGTTCCGTGGCCTGGTGCAGCGGCGGCGGTCAGAGCTACATCAATCTGGCGGCGGAGCAGGGCATCGATGCCTTTATCTCCGGTGAAGCCTCAGAGCAGACCATTCACACCGCCCGCGAGATGGGGATGCACTTCTACGCCGCGGGCCATCACGCCACCGAGCGTTACGGCGTCAAGGCGCTGGGGGAGTGGCTGGCGACCGTGCATGGGCTGGATGTCACCTTTATCGATATCGACAATCCGGTGTAGGGTCGCTTGGCCGAGTAATCCGACCTAACCGCTGCAATCGTGCGGTAGGTAGAAATGACAAGGGAGGCCTAAGCCTCCCTTGTTGTATCTGACATGCAGTTGTTAGCTGTTACTCGCAGGCGTAACCAGCGGGGCCCAGCAGGGCGCCATCCAGTTGCACAGCGCCGTCCACCATCTGCAGCCTGCCTTCGCATAACCAGCGCACCACCAGCGGGTAGATTCTGTGCTCCTGCGCCTGCACCCGTGCTGCTACCTCGTCCGCAGTGTCCCCTTCAAAGATGGGGACGCGGGCCTGCAGGATCACCGGGCCCCCGTCCAGCTCTTCGGTCACGAAGTGGACGCTGGCGCCGTGTTCACTGTCACCGGCATCTATGGCGCGCTGGTGGGTGTGCAGGCCCTGATACTTGGGCAGCAGGGAGGGGTGAATATTGATCATCCGCCCGGCGAAATGGCGCACCAGATCGCCGCTCAATATCCGCATAAACCCGGCCAGCACCACCAAGTCCGGCTGATAGTCTGCCATCAGCGCCAGCAGGGCGGCGTCGTACTCCTCCCGGCTGGCAAACTGCTGCTGGGCCAGAATGGAGGTCGCCACCCCCGCTTCTTTGGCGCGAACCAGACCATAGGCATCGGCCTTGTTGCTGATGACGCCGACCACTTCACCGACAATCTTACCGCTTGCGCAGTGGTCGAGGATCGCCTGCAGATTGCTACCGCTGCCGGAGATTAGGACGAGGATCCGCATCATTTGATGACGACCTGCTCCTCACCGTCTGCTGCCTTGGCGATATGACCGATGTGCCATGCGTTCTCGCCTTCCGCTTTGAGCAGGGTCAGCGCCTTCTCCAGCTGATTGGCGGGCAGGGCGATGATCATGCCGACACCGCAGTTGAAGGTGCGATACATCTCGTGACGGGTGACGTTGCCAGCCTGCTGCAGCCAGCTGAACACAGCCGGCCACTGCCAGCTCTGCTCGTCGATCACCGCTTGAGTATTGGCAGGCAATACGCGGGGGATATTCTCCCAGAAGCCGCCACCTGTGATGTGGGAGAGGGCGTGGATCTCGCACTCCTTGATGAGCTTGAGCACAGGTTTCACATAGATGCGGGTCGGCTCCAGCAAGGCATCTGCGAGGGTGCGGTCACCCAGCGGCTGATGCACGTCGGCTTTGGAGACTTCCAGAATTTTACGGATCAGGGAGAAGCCGTTGGAGTGAGGGCCGCTGGCGGCCAGGGCGATCAGGGTATCCCCTTCACCGACCTTGCTACCGTCGATGATTTCGCTCTTCTCCACCACACCGACGCAGAAACCGGCGATGTCGTAGTCTTCCCCTTCATACATACCCGGCATCTCGGCGGTCTCGCCGCCCACCAGGGCACAGCCTGACTGCTCGCAACCGGCACCGATCCCGGTGACCACCGCGGCTGCGGTGTCCACGTCCAGCTTGCCGGTTGCATAGTAGTCGAGGAAGAACAGCGGCTCGGCGCCCTGTACGATCAGGTCATTGACGCACATGGCCACCAGATCGATGCCCACGGTGTCGTGCTTCTTCAGGTCGATGGCCAGCCGCAGCTTGGTGCCCACACCATCGGTACCGGAGACCAGTACCGGCTCCTTGTAGCCCGCAGGGATTTGACACAAGGCCCCAAAGCCGCCAAGACCACCAAGGACTTCAGGACGACGAGTGCGCTTTGACACGCCCTTGATACGTTCAACCAGTGCATTGCCGGCATCGATATCTACGCCAGCATCCTTGTAGCTCAGTGAGGTTTTGTCAGTCACGAGTATTCCCCGTCATGTAAAGAAGTGGAGGGTAAAATTCGGGGCGTATTCTAACAGTGGCGGTGAAAAACCAGAAAGGAAATCGTTTGCGCGTTTTTGCGCGGAAATGCTCTACAAGCGGTGGCTTTTGTTGTATGATTCCGCGATTTTTTTGCGGCAGGTTAGAGGAGATAATAATGAAAGTCGTTGAAGTCAAACACCCCCTGGTCAAACACAAGATCGGTCTGATGCGTGAAGGCGATATCAGCACCAAGCGTTTCCGTGAACTGGCCAAAGAAGTGGGCAGTTTGTTGACCTATGAAGCGACCTCTGACTTCGAAACCGAGAAGGTTATCATCGATGGCTGGAATGGGCCAGTAGAAGTTGACCAGATCAAAGGCAAGAAGGTAACCGTCGTACCTATCCTGCGTGCCGGCCTTGGCATGATGGATGGCGTGCTGGAGCACATGCCGAGCGCCCGCGTCAGCGTGGTCGGTATCTACCGCGATGAAGAGACCCTGCAACCGGTTCCCTATTTCGAGAAGATCGTCAGCAACATCGAAGAGCGTCTGGCGCTGGTCATCGATCCGATGCTGGCCACCGGTGGTTCCATGATCGCTACCATCGATCTGCTGAAGAAGAAAGGCTGCCAATCCATCAAGGTGCTGGTACTGGTTGCCGCGCCGGAAGGGATCAAGGCGCTGGAAGCCGCTCACCCCGACGTAGAGCTCTACTGCGCTTCTGTCGACCAGGGGCTGAACGAGAAAGGCTACATCGTGCCGGGTCTGGGCGATGCAGGCGACAAGATCTTCGGTACCAAATAAGTTTATGCCTTGACCTTCTTCCCATGTGGAAGGGGTGATCGGAGCCGGCGCATCGCCGGCTCTGCTGTTTGTGGCCGCTTGTGCCAGCCTTGCCGCAGGATGCGCCTTGCCGCTACCATAAGCACACTCTCCCATTTCGAGACTCTGTTCATGTTCAAACGTGTTGTGACCGCCCTCTGCTGCGGCTTGTCATTCATGGCCTCGGCCGCTCAGGTGACCGACCTCTATCAGGGCAAGGCCCCGACCAGTGGCGACATGGTGGCCGCTCAAGGGCAGGCACTGGGTCAGGTGCTGATCAAGGTCACCGGCAAGCGCGACATCCTCACCCAGCCGGTGGTGGTCAAGGCGCTGGCGGCCCCGGGCGACTATGTCAAAAGCTATGGCTATCAGGATCAGGACTCCGTCAAGTATCTGAAAGCCGAGTTCAAGAGTGACAAGGTCAACAGCCTGGTCTCCGAGAGCCAGTTTGCCCTGCTTGGCCCGGCTCGTCCCCAAATGGCCATCTGGCTGGTGGTGGATCAGGGGGAGCGCCGTCTGCTGGCGGATCAATCCAGCGATGGTTGGGCGCAAGCCTTGCGCGAGCAGGCCCAGACGCTGGGGCTACCCATCAGCATTCCGCTGATGGATCTCGATGACAACATGGCGGTCAGTGCCACCGATGTCTGGGGCCGCTTTGCCGACCCGATTTTGCAGGCAAGCCAGCGCTATGGCGCCGAGATGGTGGTGTTGGGCAAGCTGACACCGGAAGGTGACAAGTGGAGCATCGATTGGGGACTCTACGGCCCCAAAGCGGCCGGTGAAGTGACCGAGCTGACCCGTGGCAATAGCACCGGCACTCAGGCCGAAGTGGCGCAAGGGTTTGCCGATACCCTGGCGGCCTGGCTGGTGAAAAACTACGGTGCCCGCATTTCTGGTCCGGCAACCAGCCAGACCCTGGTGGTAGATGGCCTCTCCGAAGTGGACAGCATGATCGCCGTGCAGAAGATGCTGCAGGGGATGGCCAACGTCAGCAAGGTGGCGATCGGCAAGCTGGAGGGGGACCAGGTCACCTTCAACTTCACCCTGCAAGGGGAGCAGGCCGAGCTGGTACGGGCGCTGCAGCTTGAGAGTCGTTTGCGCAAGGTTGACGATAATGGCAGCGGTTTGCGTTACCAATGGTCGCAGCCCTGATGTTATAAGGCTTTTGTCTACCGCCCGGCTTGTCCGGGCGGTTCTCTATCTGCCATTGCGATGGTACACTTAGCCACAAATGTCACAGTCAAAGCCCAACGAGTGAAGCAACCGGCCCAACTGTCTTTAGCCGTACAACTACCGGATGATGAAACCTTCGTCAGTTTTTATCCCGGCAACAATGCTCATCTGATCACCGCCCTCAAAAACGCGGCCATCGGTCAGGGATCACCTTTCCTCTATTTCTGGGGAGCCAAGGGATCCGGACGCTCTCATCTGCTCCACGCCACCTGTGCCGAGGTCAACGCCCGCGATGCGGCGGCGGCCTATCTCTCCCTCGATCAATTTGAACAGCTCGATCCCAGCATGCTCGATGCCCTCGAAAGCCTGCCGCTGGTCTGTCTCGACAGTCTCGAGGCGATCGCCGGCAATGCCGTGTGGGAGCGGGCGCTGTTCGACTTCTACAATCGCTGGCAGGAGAAGGGCGAGGGGACGTTGGTTGTCACAGGTTGCAGCGCACCGCGCAAACTGGGGCTGCAACTGCCGGATCTCGCCTCGCGCTTGGATTGGGGGGTGAGTTTCCATCTCGAAGAGCTGGATGATGAAGGCAAGCTCAGTGCCCTGCAGCTGCGTGCCGAGCTGCGGGGCTTCAAATTGCCCATCGATGTGGGCCGCTTCCTGCTCAACCGACTCTCCCGCGATATGCGCACCCTGCTCACCACCCTCAATCAGCTCGACAACGCCTCATTTCGCGCCAAGCGCAAGCTGACCATTCCCTTTGTCAAAGAGATCCTCGAGCTCTGATCCTCTCTGCGGTGTGCGGTTGTGGCCTGACTTTCGTTTGAATGGCAGATAAAAAGAAACCCCGGCATCAGGCCGGGGTTTTGCTATTTCAAGGCAGCTCTCTTATTAGTGGAACTGATCTTCTTCGGTGGAGCCGGTCAGTGCGGTCACCGAGGATTGGCCACCCTGAATGACGGTGGTCACCTTGTCGAAGTAACCGGTACCAACCTCCTGCTGGTGTGCCACGAAGGTGTAGCCACGGCTGGCGGCGGCAAATTCCGGCTCCTGCACCATCTCGACGTAGTGCTTCATCCCTTCGCCACGGGCGTACTGGTAGGCCAGCTCGTACATGTGGAACCACATGTTGTGGATACCCGCGAGGGTGATGAACTGGTACTTGTAGCCCATGTCGGAGAGCTCCTGCTGGAAGCGGGCGATGGTGGCATCGTCCAGATTCTTCTTCCAGTTGAAGCTCGGGGAGCAGTTGTAGGCCAGGATGCGGTCCGGGAACTTGGCCTTGATTGCTTCGGCAAATTTACGCGCTTCGTCCAGATCCGGCTTGGCGGTTTCACACCACACCATGTCGGCGTAGGGGGCGTAAGCCAGACCGCGAGCGATGGCCTGATCGATACCGGCACGCACCTTGTAGAACCCTTCGGCAGTGCGCTCGCCAGTCAGGAAGTCTGCATCGTATGGGTCGGCGTCGGTGGTCAACAGGTCAGCGGCATTGGCGTCGGTACGGGCGATCACCAGGGTGGTGGTGCCGCACACATCGGCTGCCAGACGGGCTGCAACCAGCTTCTGCACCGCTTCCTGAGTCGGTACCAGCACCTTGCCGCCCATATGGCCGCATTTTTTCACCGATGCCAGCTGATCTTCGAAGTGCACGCCAGCGGCGCCGGCTTCAATCATCCCCTTCATCAGTTCGAAGGCGTTAAGCACGCCACCGAAACCGGCTTCCGCATCGGCCACGATCGGCAGGAAGTAGTCGATAAAGCCCTCATCCTGCGGCCCAACCTTGTTGGCCCACTGGATCTGGTCGGCGCGGGCGAAGGAGTTGTTGATGCGCTCCACCACGGACGGTACCGAGTTGGCCGGGTAGAGGGACTGATCCGGATACATGGTGGAGGACAAGTTGTTGTCCGCCGCCACCTGCCAGCCGGAGAGGTAGATCGCCTCGATCCCCGCCTTGGCTTGCTGTACTGCCTGACCACCGGTCAGGGCACCGAGGCAGTTGACATAACCTTTCTTGGCGTCGCCGTGGATCAGACCCCACAGCTTGTCGGCACCACGCTGGGCCAGGGTGTGCACCGGCTGCAAGCTGCCGCGCAGATTCACCACATCTTCGGCGCTGTAGCCGCGCTTGATCCCTTTCCAGCGGGGGTTTTCCGCCCAGTCTTTCTCGATAGCCTGGATCTGTTGCTCACGGGTCAGTGCCATATCAGTTCCCTCTTTCATTGATTTCACGTTTCCATTGACTTGTTATTGGCGAGCCCCGCCCGGGGCCCGGAGTTCAGAGCCGCTCGTAACCGGGCAGCGTCAGAAAATCGATCAGGGTATCGGCGCAGGTGATCTCTTCCATCAGCTCGCTCGCCTCGGCAAAGCGCCCCGCCTGCCAGCGCTCGGCACCCACCTCGGCTTTGACCACCTCCTGCTCCTCGGCCAGCATCTGGCGGAACAGATCCTTGGTCACCACCTTGCCGTTGGCGAGGCTCTTGCCGTGGCGGATCCACTGCCAGATGGAGGTGCGGGAGATCTCGGCAGTGGCGGCATCTTCCATCAGACCGTAGATGGGCACGCAGCCGTTGCCGTTGATCCAGGCCTCCAGATATTGCAGGGCGACCCGGATATTGGTGCGCATGCCGGCCTCGGTGCGCTCGCCCTCACAGGGGGCCAGCAGGTCGGCGGCAGTGATGGGGGCATCCTGCTCGCGCAGTACGCCGATCTGGTTCTTGGCGCCAGCCTTAATGGTGGCGTTGAACACCGCCATGGCGATATCAGCGAGGCCAGGGTGGGCGACCCAGGTACCGTCGTGGCCGTTGTTGGCTTCGCGCTCCTTGTCGGCCTTGACCTTGGCGAAGACCTGCTCGTTGACGGCCGCGTCCTTGGCCGGAATAAAGGCTGCCATACCGCCCATCGCCAGCGCACCGCGCTTGTGACAGGTCTTGATCAGCAGCCGCGAGTAGGCGGAGAGGAACGGCTTGTCCATGGTCACCACCTGACGATCAGGCAGTACCCGATCCGGATGGTTCTTCAAGGTTTTGATATAGCTGAAGATGTAGTCCCAGCGGCCGCAGTTCAGCGCAACGATGTGATCCTTCATCTGATAGAGCAGCTCATCCATCTCGAATACGGCTGGCAGGGTTTCAATCAGCACGGTGGCCTTGATGGTGCCACGTGGCAGACCGAACTTGTCCTCGGTCCAGGCGAACACCTCGCTCCACCAGCGCCCTTCCAGATGGCTCTGCAGCTTGGGTACGTAGAAGTAGGGGCCGGAGCCTTTGGCCAACAACGCCTGATAGTTGTGCAGGAAGTAGAGAGCAAAATCGAACAGGCCGCCGGGAATGGGCTCGCCATCGAAGGTGACATGTTTTTCTGGCAGGTGCAGACCGCGAACCCGGCAGATGAGGACGGCCGGATCGGCGTTCAGGGTATAAGCCTTTCCTTCCGGACTGGTGTAAGAGATGGTGCCGTTGACCGCATCGCGCAGGTTGATTTGGCCCTCGATCACCTTATTCCAGGCGGGAGCTAGTGAATCCTCGAAATCCGCCATGAACACCTTGACGTTGGCGTTGAGGGCGTTGATCACCATCTTGCGCTCGACCGGGCCGGTGATCTCCACACGGCGGTCTTGCAGGTCGGCAGGAATGCCGCGAATGGTCCAGTCACCTTCACGGATGTGGGCGGTTTCCGGCAGGAAGTCCGGCAGCTCGCCGCCATCGATACGGGCCTGGCGTGCCACACGTTGTTTCAGCAATTCCCCTCTTTGGGGAGCAAAACGTTCCACCAGTTCGGAGACCAGAGCCACCGCGTCCGGCGTCAGAATTTGCGCGTATTCGGGCAGCATCTCGCCCTGGATGCGAAGGCGGGCGCTGCAGTGGGTCTGAGCCGGTGCCGACATAAGTTTCACTCCTTTGAGAATTACATTTTGAACTTACTAACTACGACTAAAGTCGAATCCCTGTTCCTGAAACGTTCCCGCAACAACGGGGTAACACGATTGATAAGGTGCGAAATATTGTTGAGTGCGTCAACAGTTTTTTTTAAACACCTGTTTTTTGGATATGGTTAAGTTGATGTTTTTTATTGTTTTATTGGGTTGGTGTAAAAGCTCTACACAGATGGTTATGCTCCTGCTTTTTCCCTTCGGACAACGGCTAATTTGGGCCGTTACCCTGACCCTCATTTTGTAACTTATTACGCAATAAAATTACAAATGCAAAAACAAATCCCGACCTAACTCCAGGCTTTGCCAAAACAGCCGTATAAAGCGCGTTTGAATGTGGCAATGAATGTTTTGCTAATGCTAGACCTGATTGGTGAACGTTCGTTTTAAACTTGGTGTGGTGATGCAGGCTCTGTTGGCACCAGCGGTTGCAGCGATGGAAAGTGAAGCGCAATAACGTAGGTTTGTATCAGTTGTCGGGGGCAATGCCGGAGAGAGAAGGGGGAGACACATCAGTCAATAATACTGCCATCCTTGATAGAATTAGCAGTTTGTCGTTTTTTGCAGATTTCTCGCCAAGGGCCTGAAACGGAGAGCGTTGAACAGGCGATGTGCCGGTGATTGAACAGCCATCTGACCGTGCTCAATAGTCATCATCCGGTTCGGCCAGATCGATCACATCCAGCTGGATGACCTGTTCATTTTCGCTTTCGGTGTGGCAAGGGGTGTCGTGAGGAACGGAATAAAGCGTAATGGCGGGTGCGAAATCGGTGTTCTGGTTCATGCCTGGTCCTGTGTTGCACGCAAGCCGGACAGTGATCCCTTCACTCGTGTTTCCACCTCCCTGTGTTGTCTACCGGCGGAAAGTTGCGCATCTTAATGAGTTCGGCAAAAAGATTCAAGTGGTTCTGAGTGTTTTTTGTGCTTGATAGGTAGGCATCGTCAGGAAGATAAATCGGAGGCAAAAAAATAGCCCAGTCGTTTGACTGGGCTATTCTCGGGGAATATGGTCGGTGTGAGAGGATTCGAACCTCCGACCCTCTACACCCCATGCAGATGCGCTACCTGGCTGCGCTACACACCGACGGAGTCAGACTCGGCTGACGGGGAGGAAGTCTAATAGCATGGCCAAACGGGTGCAACTCCTTTTTTATCATAGAGATGCCGATTGCTTCTTTATTGCTCAGTCGGGATGCGGCTTGGGTCTGACGTGCAGATTTGGCATAATCGCCGCCCTGTCAGCGATGCTAATCATGCCTGCTATCTATGGAATTATCTGACAGGTGTGGGTCGCGGGAATGCAAACGGCACAATTGAACAATATAAAGAGGGGATGGGCGTGAAACCATCAGAGGTCCCAGAAATACCGAGTCAGGCACAGAGTCAGATCGAGCAGGACGAACAGTGGATGCGCCATGCCATGGCATTGGCCGCTCGGGCCGAAGGGATTGGCGAGATCCCGGTCGGTGCCGTACTGGTGCTGGATGGTCAGGTGGTGGGAGAGGGGTGGAACCGCTCCATCAGCGAACACGATGCCTGTGCCCATGCCGAGGTGATGGCAATTCGGGCGGCGGGCCAGCAGCTGGCGAACTACCGCCTGCTCGACACCACACTTTATGTGACGCTGGAACCCTGCTGCATGTGTGCCGGTGCGCTGATCCATAGCCGGGTCAAGCGGGTGGTTTACGGCGCACGTGATCTCAAGACCGGTGCTGCGGGGTCTGTGTTCGAGATCTTGCAGGACCCGCGCCACAACCACAGTGTCGAGCTGACCGGCGGTGTGCTGGCCGATGCCTGCTCGGCCCAGTTGTCGGCCTTCTTCAAGCGTCGCCGCGCCGAGAAAAAGGCGGCCAAACTGGCGCTGCAACAATCAAACGATGCCCTTTCCTGAATCATTTGGGGGCAGCACAGGCTGCCCTTGCTGATTATTCTCACAAATATCTCTTTATAAACAATATATTGTGTTCACTTTCCCTCGAAAGGACCCCCGCCCATTTTTCCACTAGCAACCTCGGTTAAAGCGCTCTCGATGTAACAAAACTGTCATGCAACCGCCATATAATGCCGCCAAGCCTAGCTTACATTGAGGTCTTGCATGTCATCGGAATCGTTAAACCTGGTCATGGCGGGCAGTAGAAAACGCCGGATCAAGGATAAATTGGCCAAATATGGCGTCACCACAGGCGGAGCCCTGGTACTGGTGGCGCTGCTGCTTATCTTCTTTTATCTGCTCTATGTGGTGAAACCCATCTTCAATGGCGCCTCCATGGAGCCAACTGCCTCATTTACTCTGCCTGCAGCAGGGAAGACCGCCTGGCTCGGCGTGGAAGAGCAGAACGAGATCGGCTATCGCTTCAGCGATAAAGGACTGGTCAACTTCTTCGCGGTGCAGGGAGATGACAAGATCAAGGTCGGGCAATCCCTTGGTCATGCTGAGGTCACCGGTGATGTCACTGCGGTGGCGCCACCGTCCCCTGGTCAGAAGCTGATCGCCTACGGTTTCGCCGATGGCAAGGCGCAGGTCGTCCAGCCTGCGTTCAAGGTCTCCTATCCCAACGATGTGCGGGTGATCGAACCCAGTCTGCAATATCCCTTTGGCGAGGAGCCGGTAGTGGTCGATCCGCAGGGCAAAGCGCTCAGTGCCATGGTGTTTGAGGCCACCAAGGACAAGATGGCGACCGCCGCCGTGACCGAAGATGGTCGTGGCGTACTGATGGTGATGAGCGGTGAGGAGAACTTCCTCTCCGGCGAGATTGAGTGGAGCAGTGAGAACTACACCATTCCGTCCCTGCCGCGCCATGTGGATCAGATGCTTTTGACCCCCAATCTGCGGATCCTCTTTGTGCGGGAAGGCAATCGTCTCTCTGTCTATGACATTCATGACCTGAGCAATATATCCGTGCGCAACGTGCTGGAGATCAATGCGCCAGATGCCAACGTGACCCGGGTCGAGCTGCTCTCCGGTGCCTCCTCCCTGCTGGTGGGCAACGACAACGGCATCATCTCCCAGTGGTTTGAAGTGGCAAAAGATGGCAAACGCCAGTTCACTCAGATCCGTGACTTCAAGGGCGATGGCGCGGTGGATCTTCTGACCCCCGAGCACTATCGCAAAGCCTTCATCAGTGCCGACAAGGACGGCATCATCAGCTTCTTCCACGCCACTGGCGAGACCAAGCTGCTGACCGAGACGGTGGAAGGGGGTGAACTCTCTGCTCTGGCCATCTCCCCCCGTCACAACCTGTTGCTGATGCAGCAAGGGGAGACCTTCAAGCTTTTCTCGGTGGAGAACGATCACCCCGAGGTGACCTGGTCGGCCCTGTGGCAAAAGGTATGGTATGAAGGGTATCCGGAGCCCCAGTATGTGTGGCAATCCACCTCCGCCAGCAACGACTTTGAAGCCAAGCTGAGCCTGGTGCCACTGGTATTCGGTACGCTGAAAGCCTCTTTCTACGCCATGGTGTTTGCGGTGCCGCTCGGTGTCGCCGGTGCTATCTATACCGCCTACTTCATGTCGGCGGGGCTGCGCAAATACGTCAAACCGACGGTGGAGATCATGGCGGCGTTGCCGACCGTTATCCTGGGCTTCCTGGCGGGTCTGTGGCTGGCGCCCATCATAGAGGGGGCGCTGCCCGGGGTGATCCTGCTGTTGATCCTGCTGCCGATGGGGATGCTGTTGACCGCACTGGTCTGGAACTACCTGCCGGAGCGTGGCAAGTCCTGGCTGCCGGAGGGATGGCACGCCATCCTGCTTATTCCAGTGCTGCTGCTGATTGGCTGGGGGGCCTTCGCCCTGAGCCCGCTCATCGAGAATGCCTTTATGCACGGTGATTCGCGCATCTGGCTGACCCACGAAATGGGTATCAAGTTTGACCAGCGCAATTCGCTGGTGGTCGGTATCGCCATGGGCTTTGCGGTCATCCCCACCATCTTCTCCATCGCCGAAGATGCGGTCTTCTCGGTGCCCAAGCACCTGACCCAGGGCTCGCTGGCGTTGGGGGCTACCCCGTGGCAGACCCTGAGCCGAGTGGTGATCCTCACTGCCAGCCCGGGCATCTTCTCGGCGGTGATGATGGGCCTTGGCCGTGCCGTGGGCGAAACCATGATCGTACTGATGGCTACCGGCAACACCCCCATCATGGACTTCTCCATGTTCCAGGGGCTGCGTACTCTGGCCGCCAACATTGCGGTGGAGATGCCGGAGTCGGAAGTGGGCAGCTCCCACTATCGGGTATTGTTCCTCGCGGCCTTCGTCCTGTTTGTGTTCACCTTTATGTTCAACACCCTGGCCGAGTTTGTCCGTCAGCGGTTGCGTGAAAAATACAGCTCGATGTAAGGGGCGGCTCTGTAATGGACAAGGAATCGACAATGGGTAAGTGGTTTAAATCAGGGGCCCCCTGGATCTGGATGACCGGCGGAGCCGTCAGCCTGAGTCTGGTGGCGGTACTGGGTCTGCTGCTGCTGATCGGATGGCGTGGTCTGGTCTACTTCTGGCCGCACCCCATCTATGAGTGGCAGCTGGAGGACGCCAGCGGCAACAAGAGCGTGCTGATCGGCGAGATCAACGATCGCGAGCTGGTGCCGGTGGAGCGACTGCGCGCCGCAGGTCTGCCGCTGGAGGGGGAAGAGCGCGAGCTGCTGACCCGCTATCTGGTCAAGACCGGCAACCGTGAGTTCGTCGACCTCGATTTTCGCTGGGTATTGGAGACGGACATCAAGTCCCAGAGCCAGCCAGCCGAGCTGGCCATGGTTGAGCGTGCCACCAACGGTAACTTCTACGGTTATATCGTCGGGGTAAAAGAGGATGGCCGCGAGCTGACTTCGGATCTGCATCCTGCCCTGCAGCGGGTGCTGGCGAGAGCCAATGCCCTCTCCGAACAGGCCAACGATCTGCAAAAAGGGGACATCGGCAGCATCAACTATCAGCTGGAGCGGCTGCGCCTGAAAGAGCGCAAGGCCGAGCTGGAAGAGAAGCTGACCGATCAGCTGAAAGCTCAGCTGGAGCGTGAACGTCAGGCCCTTAACGATCGTTATCAGGTGCTGGAAAAAGAGCTCTTCTCACTGCGCAGTCAGGCTGACCGGGACAGCATCACCGTCAAGGATATGCGTGGCGAGCTGGTGACCATGCCCATGTCCAGGGTACTGGATGTGGTATGGCCCAACGACATGAGCCTGCTGGCCAAGGTGGGTCACTGGTTCCACCAGATCGGCAAGTTTGTATCCGACGATCCCCGTGAGGCGAACACCGAGGGCGGCGTCTTCCCGGCCATCTTCGGCACCGTCTTCATGGTGTTCCTGATGGCGATCATCGTGACCCCGCTCGGCGTGGTGGCGGCGGTCTACCTGCACGAGTACGCAGGCAAGAACAGCCTGACCAAGATCATCCGCATCGCGGTGATCAATCTGGCGGGCGTGCCCTCCATCGTCTACGGCGTGTTTGGTCTGGGCTTCTTCGTCTACACGCTCGGTGGCTCGCTGGATCAGCTGTTCTACCCGGAAGCGCTGCCGAGCCCGACCTTTGGTTCACCTGGCGTGATCTGGTCGGCGCTGACCCTGGCCATCCTGACCCTGCCGGTGGTGATCGTCTCCACCGAAGAGGGGCTGGCGCGGATCCCGAGCACCATCCGTCAGGGCTCGTTGGCACTGGGCGCCACCCAGGCCGAGACCCTGTGGCGCATCGTGCTGCCGATGGCGAGCCCGGCCATCATGACCGGCCTTATTCTGGCGATCGCCCGTGCAGCCGGTGAAGTGGCGCCGCTGATGCTGGTGGGGGTGGTGAAACTGGCACCGACTCTGCCGATGGATGGCAACTTCCCGTATCTGCATGTGGAGCGCAAGTTCATGCACCTGGGCTTCCACATCTATGACGTCGGCTTCCAGAGCCCCAACGTCGAGGCGGCCCGCCCGCTGGTCTACGCCACCTCCTTCCTGCTGGTGACGGTGATCGTGGGTCTGAACCTGACCGCTATCGGTATTCGTAACCACTTGCGCGAGAAATTCCGGTCGCTGGAGCATTAATCCGGCGCCGCATGAGTGATACAAGAGTGAGATAACAGAGGGGCGGCCGAGCGCGAGCCGCCATCTCTCTGCACCAATACGTGGGGGGCGCCGGCAGCAGTCCGGCCACTCCAGATAGATTTTGAGGTAACAGATGATCAACGTAACGACCACGTCTACCCAGCACACCGCGCTGGACCTGCTCAACCTGACCCCGGAGCAGACCGCGCTGGAGGTGAAGGATCTCAACCTGTACTACGGCAGCAAGCAGGCGCTGTTCAACGTCAACATGAAGATCCCCAAAGGGCAGGTAACCGCCTTCATCGGCCCGTCAGGCTGTGGCAAATCGACCCTGCTGCGCTGCATCAACCGGATGAACGATCTGGTGGAGATCTGCCGCATCGAGGGGGAAATCCAACTGCACGGCCACAACATCTATGACAAGAGCGTTGATGTTTCCGCCCTGCGCCGTCAGGTGGGCATGGTGTTCCAGCGCCCGAACCCGTTCCCCAAGTCCATCTACGAGAACGTGGTCTATGGTCTGCGCCTGCAGGGGATCAACGATCGTCGCACTCTGGATGAAGCTGCCGAGCGCTCCCTGCGCGGTGCGGCCCTGTGGGACGAGGTGAAGGATCGTCTGCACGACAACGCCTTCGGTCTCTCCGGTGGTCAGCAGCAGCGTCTGGTGATTGCCCGTGCCATTGCCATCGAGCCGGAAGTGTTGCTGCTCGATGAACCGACCTCGGCGCTCGACCCCATCTCCACCCTCACCATCGAGGAGCTGATCAACGAGCTCAAGAGCCAGTTCACCGTGGTGATCGTGACCCACAACATGCAACAGGCTGCGCGCGTGTCGGATCAGACCGCCTTCATGTATATGGGCGAGCTTATCGAGTACTCGGATACCAACACCATTTTCACCACCCCGGCCAAGAAAAAGACCGAAGATTACATTACCGGTCGTTACGGCTAAGGAGAGGAGAGGATGAATCTCAGCAAACAGATTGGCAGTCGGTTCAACGGCTAAGGCATAATCGGAGCAATCAAGGATTATTTGTATGGACAATATGAACCTCAATAAACACATCTCCGGTCAATTCAATGCCGAGCTAGAGAGCGTGCGCAACCAGGTGCTGGTGATGGGCGGTCTGGTAGAGCAGCAGCTCACCGACGCCATTGCGGCGATCCACGATCAGGATCTCGATGCGGCGCGCAAGATCGTGGCCAACGACCACAAGGTCAACGCGATGGAAGTGGCGATCGACGAGGAGTGCACCCGCATCATCGCCAAGCGTCAGCCGACAGCCTCCGACCTGCGACTGGTGATGGCCATCATCAAGACCATCACCGATCTGGAGCGCATTGGCGACGTGGCCGACAAGATCGCCCGCATGCTGACCGACAACGCCAACAAGCCGCAGCCGCCGCTGGTGTCGCTGGAGAACATGGGCCGTCGTACCATCAAGATGCTGCACGATGTGCTCGACGCTTTCGCCCGCATGGATCTGGATGCGGCGCTGGCGGTCTACAAGGAAGATGACAAGGTAGACCGCGAGTACGAGTCCATCATCCGCGAGCTGATGACCTATATGATGGAAGATCCCCGCACCATCCCCCAGGTGCTCAACGTCCTGTGGGCGGCGCGTGCCATCGAGCGGGTCGGCGATCGCTGCCAGCACATCTGCGAGTACATCGTCTACTACGTGAAAGGCAAGGATGTACGCCACACCAAGGCGGACGATCTGGGCACCTTGCTGGGCAAGGGCTAACCGGAAGTGAATAAAAAGGCGCGTGAAGCGCCTTTTTTGTTGCATAACTGGTCGGAGTAAGATAAAGCCCCCAACTGGCTGTTTTCTGATAGAATACTCCCCCTGTGTGAGTCCCGGATGGGCTCACGGTCCGGTCTCCCGGGCCCAGTTTGCCGTCTTGTGCTAAGGCGGGTGTAGCAATAGGTTAATCATGAGTTTTGCCGATAGTTTGTTCTTTTTAATGCTGCTGGTTGGCGGCAGTGTGTTCTTCTCCCTCTCCGAGATCTCTCTCGCCGCGTCTCGCAAAATCAAATTGCAGGTGATGGCGGATGAAGGTAATCGCCAGGCCGAAAAGGTGCTGGCCCTGCAGGCCCAGCCGGGCAACTTTTTCACCGTGGTGCAGATTGGCCTCAATACCGTCGCCATTCTGGGTGGTATCCTGGGTGAGTCTGCCCTCAACCCCGCCATCAAGGGGATTGTCTCCCAGTTCTACCAGGGACCCTGGCTTGGCGAGATCAGCTCTGGTGCGTCCTTCGTGTTCGTCACCGGTATGTTTATCCTGATCGCCGATCTGATGCCCAAGCGTCTGGCCATGATCATGCCCGAGCAGATTGCCGTGGTGGTGGTGCGCCCCATGCTCTTCTTCGTCACCCTGCTGATGCCGCTGGTATGGATTTTCAATGGTCTGGCCAATACCCTGTTTCGCCTGATGCGCATTTCTACAGAGCGCAACGACGAGATCACCTCCGATGATATCTATGCGGTAATGGATGCCGGTGCCGAGGCTGGAGTTATCCAGCGCGAGGAGCATCAACTCATCGAGAACGTGTTCGAACTGCAGTCACTCTGCGTCACCTCCGCCATGACGGCTCGCGAGAGCCTCATCTACTTCACCCTGCAAGAGGATGAAGAGGACATCAAGGCGAAGATCGCCGAACACCCCCACAACAAGTTTCTGGTCTGTGACCACAACCTCGACAGCATCAAGGGCTTTGTCGATGCCAAGGAGCTGCTGATCCGCGTCATCAGCGGCCAGAGCATCGATCTCAACAGCGGCTCGCTGGTACAAAACGTCATCATCATTCCCGATACCCTGAACCTCTATGAGGCGATGGAGTACTTCAAAAATCATCGTGGCGACTTTGCCGTGGTGATGAACGAGTACGCGCTGGTGGTGGGGATCGTCACCATGAACGACCTGATGAGCACCGTCATGGGCGAGTGGGCGACCCACGTGGTGGAAGAGCAGATCGTCCAGCGGGACGAGAACTCCTGGCTGGTGGACGGGGTGACCCCGATCTCAGACGTGATGCGCGCCTTCGATATAGAAGAGTTTCCGGACGATCAGAACTACGAGACCATCGCCGGTTTCATCATGTATATGCTGCGCAAGATCCCCAAGCGCACTGACTCGGTCAAATATGCCGGTTACAAGTTCGAAGTGGTGGATATCGACAGTTACAAGATCGATCAGCTGCTGGTTACCCGGGTCGAGCCGGTGGTGGCCGAGAAGCCAGCTCAGGAATCGTAAAAGGAGCGACATAAAAGTCATGAAGATGCAGTCTCATTCCCGTGCGCTGGCCTGTGTCGCGCTCGCCCTGGCACTGGGTGCCTGTAGCCAGAGCGCGCCGCGCAAAGCCACAGTGGCAGCCAAGCCGGTTGCCCCCAAGCCCGCGGTGGTCGTGCCGCAGCCGGATCCCGATGCGGTGGTGCAAAGCGGCATGGCCGAGCCGAGCCCGGTCTTTGATGAGCAGTACCATGGCCCGGATCAGGGGTCGCTGGAGTCGGTGACCGCCCTGTTTGCCCGTGGCTACATCGAGTCGGCTATGCGCGAGACCATGCTGGCGGCGGTGCACAACGACTATCCGCTGCTCGGCATGCGGGATGTGCGGTTGACCGATCCGGTCTCCAAATTCCTCACCTCCGAGCATGCGGCCACCACGGCCCATGACTACCTATATGCAGGCGTACAGCGTCGCCTCGGTCGTCCGCTCAGCCCTGCCCAGTGGGAGCAGATCTGGCGCGGTTTGCCGCAGCAGGGTCGGGTCTCCGACTGGGTCAAACAGATTAAGCGAGTGCTGGCCGGGCGTTAAGTCGCCAGCGGATCAAGATAGTGATGAGGCCACCTTTGGGTGGCCTCTTGCATTTCTGCGTTTGCCTCGCCGTTTGCACGCTGATTTCTGCTGATACTGATTGCCGCCCGTGGCACTTTGTTTTATCTTACTTTGGCCATCTAAACATCTATATGTTTAGATGGCTACATAATAAAAGGGCTTCCCAGGATGAAGCGGGACGATCTGCAGCGATTCGATGCGAAACCGCAGATCAACAAAACAAACAGATAAATACGCAAATAAACAACGCACATAACTAAGAGACACGACAGATGGAAACCAGGGAATTGTGGGTGCTGGATGGGGGTATGGGGCGCGAGCTGGCACGGCGGGGTGCACCGTTTCGTCAGCCGGAGTGGTCGGCGCTGGCCCTGATGGAGGCGCCAGAGACGGTGCGCGACGTGCATCAGGCCTATGTGGCGAGCGGAGCCCGGGTCATTACTACCAATAGCTATGCGCTGGTGCCGTTTCATATCGGCGATGAGCGTTTCTTTGCCGACGGGGAGGGGCTGGCAGCGCTGGCCGGACAACTGGCCCGTGAGGTGGCTGACGCGCAGAAGGGCGCCGTGCAGGTGGCGGGCTCTCTGCCGCCGCTGTTTGGCTCCTACCGTGCCGACCTGTTCAAGGCGGACAAGGTGAGCGAGCTGGCGACGCCGCTTATCCGCGCGCTATCCCCTTATGTGGATATCTGGTTGGCCGAGACCATGAGCCTGATTGCCGAGCCACTGGCCCTGAAAGCGCTGCTGCCTGACGATGGCAAGCCGTTCTGGGCCTCCTTCACGCTGGAAGATGAGGCGCCGGGCAACGAGCCGCGACTGCGTTCCGGCGAGCGGGTGGCTGATGCGGTTACCGCACTGGTGGCGGCCGGAGTCGATGCCATCCTGTTCAATTGCTGTCAGCCCGAGGTGATCGAGGGGGCCCTCGAGGTTGCTCGCGCCCGATTGCAGGCGCTGGGCCGCGCTGACATTCGCCTCGGTGCCTATGCCAACGCCTTCCCGCCGCAACCCAAGGAGGCCACCGCCAACGACGGGCTGGACGAGATCCGCGCCGATCTGGGGCCGCTGGATTATCTCGGCTGGGCCGAGCGCTGGCGTGCGGCCGGGGCGAATTTGATCGGCGGTTGCTGCGGTATCGGCCCCGAGCATATTCAGGCGCTGAGCAGCCGGCTGCGCTAAGGAGTCCCCATGAAAGAGAACAAGATTGGGCTCTGGTCTCTCACCGCGCTGGTGTTCAGCTCCATGGTGGGGGCGGGGATTTTTAGCCTGCCCCAGAACATGGCCGAGG
This sequence comes from Aeromonas sp. 603079, assembly GCF_049172135.1. Lineage (NCBI taxonomy): Bacteria > Pseudomonadati > Pseudomonadota > Gammaproteobacteria > Aeromonadales > Aeromonadaceae > Aeromonas > Aeromonas sp. 603079. The sequence goes on from NZ_JAAKPX010000022.1 coordinate 85,234, forward strand.
TGGCTGGCGCCCGCGCCGTGCTGATCGGCTGGGGCGTGACGGGTGTGGGCATCCTGGCGCTCGCCATGAGTTTTCTCTATCTGTCGCGGTTAAGGCCCGATCTCGACGGCGGCATCTACAGCTACGCCCGCGCCGGTTTTGGCGATCTGGTGGGCTTCTTCTCCGCCTGGGGGTACTGGCTCTGCGCCACCATCGGCGTGGTGGGTTATCTGGTGATCGCCTTTGCGGCGCTGGGCAGCTTCGTCGATACCCCGGAGCAGGTCTGGTTTGGTGAGGGAAACACGCTGGCAGCGTTTGTCGGCGAGTCCTGCATCCTTTGGGCGGTGCACCTGCTGGTGGCCCGCGGCGTGCAGCAGGCGGCGCTATTCAATCTGGTGGCGACCCTGGCCAAGAGCCTGCCGCTGCTGCTGTTTATCCTGTTTGCCTGCTACTGGTTCGATCCGGTCACTTTCGCGGCGGATCAGCAGGGCAGTAGCCTGGCGGTACCGGTCTCCGAGCAGGTGCGCAACACCATGCTCATCACCCTCTGGGTCTTCACCGGTATCGAGGGGGCTGCGGTGCTGTCGGCTAGGGCGAGAAACAAGCGGGATGTGGGTACCGCCACTGTGCTTGGTGTGGTGCTGGCGCTGCTGCTCTATGTGCTTATCTCGGTGCTGGCGCTCGGAATATTGAGTCGGCCCGAGCTGGCAGCGCTACCCAACCCCTCCATGGCAGGGCTGATGGCCCAGATGACCGGCTCCTGGGGCAAGCTGCTCATCAGCGTCGGCCTTATCGTCTCGGTGCTTGCCTCCTACGTGAGCTGGACCCTCTTCTCGGCGGAGGTACCGTTCAGCGCGGCCCGACACGGTGCGTTTCCCGCCATCTTCCGGCGCCAGAACCGCAATGGGACGCCTATCGCATCGCTCTGGCTCACCAGCCTGACGGTGCAGACTTGCCTGCTGCTGGTATGGCTGCTCGGCAAGGGCTACACCAGTCTGCTGCTTATATCGACCTCGATGATTTTGGTGCCTTACCTGCTGATCGGTTTGTTTCTGCTCAAGCTCTCGTTCAGCAGGATGGGTGAGAGCGTGCAAGGCCGGGGCCTGATGCGGGCGGTGGCGCTGGTGTCGAGCGGTTACGGCTTCTGGCTGCTCTATGCCGCCGGGGTGGAGTATCTGCTGCTGTCGTTGTTGCTCTACGGGCCGGGTCTGCTGCTGTTTCTCTACAGCCGCCGTCAGCTAGGAGCGGATCTGCGCCTGAGCGGCCGCGAGCGATGGCTGGCCGGAGTGACCTTGCTGAGCCTGATCCCCGCCGTCTGGTCGTTCGCCCATCTCTGATATCGAAGAGGTGACTGAGCATAAAAGAGAGCGCCACAGTGGCGCTCTCTTGTTATCAGGGACTGGTTATCAGGGGCTTGCTATCCGGGAGTTGCTATTCGATGCGAAGGCTCAGCGGCTGGCTGGTCCGGCCGGTTTGCCAAACAGCACTGCGAGCTTTTGTCGCCAGGGTAGGCCACGGGCGTCACGCAGCATGTCGCGCCACTCATGGAAGGTGAGAGTGAGGGGGTTGAAGCTGTGGATAGGCTTGGTGATGCCGAAGCGGCACGGCTCGGCCGGGTCTTCTTCCACAAAGGTGCCAAACAGACGATCCCAGATGATCAGCACCCCGGCGAAGTTGCGGTCTATGTATTTGGCGTTGCTGGCGTGGTGCACCCTGTGGTGGGAGGGGGTGTTGAAGATCCACTCAAGCCAGCCGAGCTTGCCCACCACCTGGGTGTGGACGAAAAACTGGAAGCCCAGGCTCAGCAGCACGGTGGCGACCACCGCCTCGGGCGGGAAGCCGATGACAATCATCGGGATCCAGAACAGCCACATGCCGGAGATGGGGTACATCAGGCTCTGGCGAAAGGCGGTGGAGAGGTTGAGCCGCTCCGAGCTGTGGTGCACCACGTGGGAGGCCCACAGCCAGCGCACATGGTGGCTGGTGAAGTGGAACAGCCAGTAACAGAGATCCTGCAACAGGAACAGCAGTAGCACACTCCAGAGATTCAGCTCGATATCGAACAGTCGCCAGCCCCAGAGGGTGTCATACAGATAAGCAATGGCGATGGCCGCCAGCGCATCGCCCCCCTGATGCATCAGGGCCAGGGCGGCGTTGGCGAACAGATCCCGCCACTGGTAGGTAGCGGTGGGAAAGGCCGCGCCATGTTTGCGCAGGTAGAGCATCTCCCAGCCGATAAAGGCCAGAAAAACCGGTGAGAGGTAGAGCAGAAGCAGTTGCACATCCATATGCGGCCATCCATTCAGAGCAATTGCTCTCCAGCATAAAGGATGGTTTTAATATTTCATTAACATTTTTCAGCCAACGAAGAGATGGCATGAAATATGGCTCGGCAGCAGAGGAAGGCGCAGTGGATGGCTATGCTTGATGCAGGCTTTTTCAGGAGGTGCTGGCTTATGCGCGTCTGGTGTTGCTTGTTGCTGGGGTTGTGCATGATGGCGCACGCCAAGACCCGGGTCGAGATCTTGGCTGATGCCGCCTATCCCCCCTACTCCTGGCAGGAAGGGGATGAGGTCAGGGGGATCTATGCCGACATCATCCGTGAGGTGACCTCTGCCATGCCTGACTATGAGGTGGTGCTCAAGCCCATGCCGTGGCGGCGCGGTCTGAGCATGGTGGAGCAGGGGGCCGCCTTCGCTATTTTTCCACCTTACTACATGCCCGATACCCGCCCTTATATGTGGCCCTACTCCCAGCCGATGCTGGATGAAGAGCTGGTGGTGATGTGCGGCGCCAGTGTGGCGGCCAATACCCCGCAGGCTAGGTTTCCGCTCGACTATCACGGTTTGCGTTTTGGCATGAACGCCGGTTTTGCCGTCGGCGGCGATGCCTTCTGGCAGGCGGTAAAAGAGAAGCAGATCGACGTGGAGGAGGTGAAAAGCAATCGGGAGAACCTGCTCAAGATTGTCCGCGGCCGGGTCGATTGCACCATCAATGATCGCCTCTCCCTGCTCTATGAGTTACTCAACATGATAAAGGCCGATCAGCTGGCGGTGGCCGATATGTCCCTGCTCAAACAGGGGCCGGTGCTCAGCAAGGAGCAGGGGTTTCTCGGCTATAGCCGCAAGGGGGAGTACCCCTACAAACAGGCCTTTATCGACCAGTTTGACAAGGAGCTCTATCAGCTCAAAAAACGTGACGGGGTGAAAGTGATCGTGGAGCGCTATCTGGGAAAGTCCCCGCGCTGAGCCGATGAGAGGGGCACTCGGGTTCAGCTGGGTTAAGCCTTCTCAGCGTGACACACAAGAAGAGGGACCTTGCGGTCCCTCTTCGTTTATCCAGCAGAGCATGTTGGCTACAGCACCTGACTGAGGAACTGGCGCAGGCGTGGGGAGGGGGGATTGTCGAAGAAGTCGGCCGGTTTTTCATCTACCAGCAGTTCGCCACTCTCCATAAAGAGCACCCGATCCGCTACCTCGCGGGCAAAGCCCATCTCGTGGGTCACCACCACCATGGTCATTCCTTCGCGGGCCAGCCCCTTCATCACATCCAGCACTTCCCCCACCATTTCGGGGTCGAGCGCACTGGTGGGCTCGTCAAACAGCATGATGCGTGGCTGCATGGCGAGCGCCCGGGCGATGGCCACCCGCTGTTGCTGACCGCCGGAGAGTTGGGAGGGATAGCTGGCCGCTTTCACCGACAGCCCCACTTTCAGCAGCAGCGCCTTGGCTCTGTCTTCGGCCTCACGGCGCGACAGGCCACGCACCTTCTGCGGGGCGAGGCAGATATTATCCAGCACCGTCAGGTGGGGAAAGAGGTTGAAGGACTGAAACACCATGCCCACCTCTTCCCGCAGCTTGTTGACATCGCCCGGCTCGGTCAGGCAGATGCCGTCGACTACTATGTTGCCGTCGTTGATGGTCTCCAGCTGGTTGAGGGTGCGCAGGAAGGTGGACTTGCCCGAGCCACTGGGGCCGACGATCACCACCACTTCCCCTTCGGCCACCTGGGTGCTGACCTTTTTCAGGGCGTGCACTTCGCAGCCGTAGAACTTCTCTACGCCGGTCGCTTTGATGATGGGATCAGTTGCTGCGCGCATATTTCACCTCCAGAAAACGAACCGGGAAGGCGAAGAGGGTGTCGGTGATGGCTGCACTTCTCGACGCCTGTTGCACCTTGATGATGGGATCAGTTGCTGCGTGCATATTTCACCTCGAGACGGCGTACCAGAAAAGAGAGGGTGCCGGTGAGCACCAGATAGAGCAGGGCCACGGTGAACCATACCTCGAACGGGCTGAAGGTGGAGCTCACCACCTCGCGCCCCGCCTTGGTCAGATCGGTGATGGAGATGACCGAGACCAGCGAGGAGTCCTTGATCAGGTTGATGAACTGGCCCGCCAGCGGTGGCAGTACCCGCTTGAACGCCTGCGGCAGAATGACATAGCGCATGGTCTGGGCGGAGGTCATACCCAGGCTGCGGCCCGCCTCCATCTGCCCCTTGTGGATGGAGCTGATACCGGCGCGGACGATCTCCGCCACATAGGCGCCGGTAAAGACCGCCAGTGCCGCGACCCCGGCGGTGAAGCGGTCGAGGTTCAGCACGGTGCCGATAAAGAAGTAGACGATGAAGATCTGCACCAGCAGCGGCGTGCCGCGGATGAGCTCAACGTAGGTGACCGCCAGATTGCGCAGGGCGGGATTGGGGGAGAGGCGCGCCAGCCCGGCCAGGGTGCCGAGCAGGATGGCGAAGATGCCTGCTACCAGCGAGAGCTTGACGGTGACCCAGACGCCCCAGGCGATGGGGCCTGCGGTCCAGCTCAGTTGGGTGTCGAGGGTATCGCCACGAAAAACGGTATCCCCTTCGGCGACTTGTACGCCAGTGCTGGCGATGGCTTGCCGCACATTGGGGTCGAGATCGTCTTGCAGGAACAGCTTGCCCTTCTCGGCCTCGCTGGTGCCCGCTATCACGGTGCCGTCAAATTCGGCCAGATTCTTCTGCTCCGCCTGATAGGCGATGTATTGGGGAATGCGTTCCCAGCGCCAGGTGTAATCCACTGACTGGACAGCCTTGTAGATGCCGAATACGGCAACCAGCAGCATCAGCAGGAAAACCCCATGCCAGAGCAGCTGATTGGGCTGTTTTTCCATCTGTCTTGTCGGTTTGGGTGTGTGCACAGTCACAACCTCTTCTCGTTATTGTGTGGGGTGTTGCGAGAGGGGGCGGCAAGGCGCCCCCTTTTGAGGTTATTTGAGCTGGTTCAGCCAGGCGTTGGATTCGAACCACTTCTTGTAGAGACGGTCGTAGCTGCCATCGCCCTTGATCTGGCGCAGGTAGTTGTTGAACCAGTTGAGGGTGTCCTGATCCCCTTTGCGGATGGCCCAGGCCAGCGGCTCGAAGGTGAACGGCTTGTCGAGGTGCACCACGGCGCCCTGATTCTGGGAGGCGAAAATAGCGTTGTAGGGCAGGTCATAGACGAACGCATCGACCTTGCCGTTGATCACTTCCAGCTTGGCGTCATCCTGGGTTTCAAACTGCAGCAGGGTGGCTTTGGGGATCAGGCGCTTGACTGCCTGCTCGCCGGTGGTGCCGAGCTTGACCGCGATCTTGTATTTCGGGTCGTTGAGGTCGCTGAAGGATTTGATTTCGCCCGCCTTCTCTTTGCGCAGGACTATGGTCTGGCCGACCACGATGTAGGGATCGGCAAAGTTGACCCGCAGGTTGCGCTGGGGAGTGACGGTCATGCCGCCCATGATGACGTCGAACTTGTTGGTCAGCAGCGCCGGAATGATGCCATCCCAGGCGGTGTTGACGAACTCGACCTTCACGCCCATCTCTTTGGCGACCATCTTGGCGAGATCCACATCAAAGCCGATGTATTGGCCCTGCTTGTTGGTCATCTCGAAGGGTTGATAGCCGGCATCAAAGCCGACTCGCAGCACGCCGCGTTCGAGCACGGCATCCAGGGTGGAGGTAGGGGCTGGGGTCGGGGCCGCCGTGGCGATCCCGCAAAACAGCAGGGTAGAAAGAATCAGTTTTTTGATCATAAGTGACGTCTCTGTCGGTGGTGTGTTCGGCCTTGAACCTGATCCCGTGCGACTCCGTGGCACAAGAGACTGCTGCATCCGGCAACAGGCAAGACAGGATGAATGTCTTGAGCGGGACAAAAGCCCCATATGAGATGCTATGAATAGTGGTTGAGTGAAAAATGTACCAAAAACAGATTGTGTCAGAAGACTCAACAGGTTAGAGACATTTATTGCTCATGGCTTCATTCATAAAATCACACGAAAACAACATATCTATCTAATTGAGTGGGTTCAAGCCCAAATTATCCCCAAGACATTTTGTTACAAAGCCAGGGCGCCGCTTGCGGCTCTTATTGTGCTATCGGGCTCCGTAAGAGGCTTTTTATGGGGCTGATACGAATACGCATTGGTGGGATATCACGCTCATTGCGCTGTTTGTCAGCAAACGAACGGGCTTTATTATGGCTATGTCCCAATTACGTGTTGCATGGGGCGCCCCAGGGCCTCATACAAACACACTTTGATATTTACGCCTT